>NZ_JBFAAX010001013.1:0-1096 GCF_040639995.1 Actinosynnema sp. NPDC023658
TGTTGCCCGCCGAGTTCACGTCGGACAGGACGGACTGGAGGGTGAACTTCGTGCCGATGACGAACCGGTCGCGGCGGCTGCCCTTGAGCAGCTCGCCCAGGTACTTCTCCGACGTGCCGCCGGTGTAGTGGTCGGCGGTGTCGAGGAAGTTGCCGCCCGCCTCCTCGTAGAGGTCGAGGATGCGCGCGCTGGTCTCCTTCGGCGCTCCCCATCCCCAGTCCTCGCCGAACGTGACCGTGCCGAGGGCGAGTTCCGAGACCCGCAACCCGCTCCGGCCCAGCACTGTGTACCGCATCGAACCTCCTTGGTGTCGAGCTAGCGCTCGGTGGTGATGACGGGGCTGTACTGCTCGTAGAGCTCGATGAGCTCACCGGCCGGGCCGCGCACGAAGGCGACGCGCACCAGCATCTCCGGGTCGCCGTCGAGGGTGACCGTGGTGGGCTCGCCGGACCAGTCGCCGAAGCCGAACGGCAGGCCGCCCGCTTCGAGGCAGCGCCGGTACGACTCGTCCACGCTGGTCACGGTCAGGCCGATGTGGTGCACCGGCCCGGCGGAGGAGTCCTGGCCCGGCTCGCCGCCGGGGAAGAGCTCCAGGTAGGTCTGGCCCTCCAGCTCGATGTAGACGCCGCGGCCCTGGTACACGGTCCGGCCGGTGTCGGTGTAGGTCTTCGTCCACTCGTAGGTGCGGGAGAAGCCCAGTCCCTCGCGGTAGAAGCGGATCGACTCGTCCACGTCCGGGCAGAAGATCGCGACGTGCATCAGGGTCGCGGCGCCGGGCGGGCGGATGGACACGGGACTCATGCGATGCCTCCTCGTGCGGGTGCGGTCAGCGGTTGAGCCAGGCGGTGAGCCGGTCGGGCAGCTCGGCGGCCTCGTCCGGCGCGGCGGTCAGGGCGACGTGGCCGTCCGGGCGGACCAGCACGGCGTGCGGCAGGTCGGGGTCCACGGCGACGGCGAGCGGCACCCGGCCCTGCTGCGCGCTCTCCTTCACCGCCGCGCTCTGCGCCTCGGAGGGCAGCACGATCGACCAGCCCAGGCCGTCGGCCATGCCGGGGCGGGGCGGCATCCGGTCGCCCACCGCGGGCGAGGGACCGCC
>NZ_JBFAAX010001013.1:1106-1938 GCF_040639995.1 Actinosynnema sp. NPDC023658
GTCGCCGCCGTAGGTGATGGCCAGCTGCGCGAGCCGGCGGGCGAGCCAGCCGGAGAACTCGGGCAGCTCACCGAGCACGCCGAGCATCCGGTTGCGCAGGTGGATGCTGTCCGGGTCGCTCATGGTGGACACGTCGTGCAGCTGGGCGGTGAACGCCAGCAGGCCCTGCGCCATCGGGCGGCGCTCGCCGTCGTAGCTGTCCAGCAGCGCGGGCGCGGCCGTGCCGTCCAGCACGGCGGCGAGCTTCCAGGCGAGGTTGAACGCGTCCTGGATGCCGGTGTTCAGGCCCTGCGCGCCGACCGGGCTGTGCACGTGGGCGGCGTCACCGACGAGGAAGAACGGGCCCTTGCGGAACGTCTCGGCGAGCCGGTGGCGCACCCGCCAGATGGACACCATCTCCAGCGACTCCACCCTCGCGCCGGCGGCGGACGGGCCGCGCGCGTCGAGCATCTCCTGCACGGCCGCCAGGTCCGGGACGGGTGTGTCGTCCTCGACCAGCGCCACCATCCGGTACAGCCGGCCGGGCAGGTGCGAGATCGCGGCCAGGCCCGCGGGCGAGAAGAAGAAGCTGATCTCGCCCTCGGGGCCGTCCCACTCCATGACGAACTCGATGAGCGCGAAGTTGTGCGGTCGGTCGTGCCCCTCGAACGCGATGCCCGCGCGTTGCCGCACGACGCTGTGCAGGCCGTCGCAGCCGACGACGTAGCGGGCGCGGATGGCGCGGATCTCGCCGGTGGAGTCGTCGGAGACCAGGGCGCAGGCGCCGGGGTACTGCTCGGTGACGTCCACCAGCGTCCAGCCGCGGTGCACGTGGCCGCCCACCTCGGTGAGC
>NZ_JBFAAX010001014.1:0-1934 GCF_040639995.1 Actinosynnema sp. NPDC023658
GCTCGGTGGCTGCGCGGTCGGTGGCTGCGCCGGCGCGGTGGGGACGGACAGCGCGGCCAGCACGTCGGCGGTGGTGGTGACGACGCCGCAGCGCTGCGCCACGTACTCGCACGCCTGGTCGTGCCGCTCGCGGGAGAAGTCCGCGACGGCGTCGTTGACCAGGAACGGCCGGACGTCGCGCATGAACGCCTCCACGGCCGTGGCCTGGCAGCCGATGTGCGCGTACACGCCGGTGATCAGCAGCTGGTCGCGGCCGGCGGCGGCGAGGTGCTCGGAGAACGCGCTGCGCTGGAACGCGCTGTAGCGCCACTTGGTCAGCACGGTGTCGCCCGGCTCGGGCGCCAGGTCGGTGACGATGTCGGCGGCCCGCGGGTCGTCGTCGATGACCGCGCCGATGCCCGCGCCCCAGAACTCGGTGAGCAGGCCGCGGTCGGCGGCGTCCTGCCGTCCGGGCTGCGCGGTGTAGAACACCGGCACGCCCCGCTCACGGGCGGCCGCGACCAGCGCGGCGATGTTGGCCGTCATCTCGGGGACCGGCGAACCCTCGTACGGCGCCAGGAAGTAGCGCTGCACGTCGTGCACCAGCAGCGCCGCCCGCGCCGGGTCCGGCCGCCAGGCCACCCGGCCCACCGGGACGTCGTCCGCCCCGGGCAGCGGGTAGGGCCGGATCTTCGGCAACGACACGGGTCACCCCTCCTTCTCGGCCAGGGCGGCCAGTGCCACCCGCAGTTCGCGCTTGCTGGTCTTGCCGACGCCCGTCACCGGGAACCGCTCGACGACCTGCACCAGGTCGGGCACCTTGAACGCCGCCACACCGCGTTCGCGCACGAAGCGGCGCAGCTCGGCACCGGTCGGCGCGGCGCCGGCGGCGGGCACGACGTAGGCGCACGTCCGCTCGCCCAGGTAGGGGTCGGGCACCGCGACGACGGCGGCGTCGAGCACGTCCGGGTGGGCCATCAGGTGGTTCTCCACCTCTTCGGCGGCCACCTTCTCCCCGCCCCGGTTGATCTGCTCCTTGGCCCGGCCGACGACCTCCAGGTGCCCGGACGGCAGGCGCCGCACCAGGTCACCGGTCCGGTAGAAGCCGTCCGGGGTGAACGCGGTCGCGTTGTGCGCCTCGGCCCGGAAGTAGCCGCGGATCGTGTACGGGCCGCGGGTCAGCAGCGCGCCGACCTCGCCGTCGGGCACCACGGCGTCCGAGGGCGCGGCCGGGTCGTCCGGGTCGACGACGCGGATCTCGTCGTCGAGCGAGATCGGGCGGCCCTGGGTGCCCAGCACGAGCTCGTCGGCGTCGTCGAGCCGGGTGTAGCAGACCAGGCCCTCGGCCATGCCGAACACCTGCTGCAACCGGCAGCCCAGCGCGGGCCCGATCCGCTCGGCCAGCTCACGGCCGCACTTCGCGCCGCCGACCAGCAGGACCTCCAACGAGGACAGGTCGCGTCCGGTGCGCGCGGCGGCCTGCACCCACGCGGCGGCCAACGGCGGCACGACACCGCTGATCGTCACCCGCTCGGACTCGATCAGCCGGAACGCGGTGTCGGCGTCGGGGCGCGGCGCCAGCACGGTCGCCGCGCCCGCGTGCAGCGCGCCGAGGATCCCGGGCGAGCTGAGCGGGTAGTTGTGCGAGACGGGCAACGCGGCCAGGTAGACGCTGTCGGGGCGCAGCGCGCAGATCCGGGCGCTCTCCCGGACGCTGTACAGGTAGTCGTCGTGGGTGCGCGGGATCAGCTTCGGCAACCCCGTGCTGCCGCCGGAGAGCTGGAGGAACGCCACGCCCTCCGGGTCGGGGTCGGGGAGGTCGCGCGGCGCGGTGGCGGCCAGGTCGTCGAACTCCGCCGACCCGACCACGAGCACGTCGCGCACCGACGCCAGGTCACCGGCGACGGCACGGGCGGTGCCCGCGTGGTCGTGCCGCTAGTGCCGGTCCGCGGTGA
>NZ_JBFAAX010001015.1:0-1930 GCF_040639995.1 Actinosynnema sp. NPDC023658
GGCGGAGCTGGCCAAGGCGTTCGGCGGGCCCGGACCCGGTCACCCGCTCGGGTTCGACTCGGCGGGCCGCGACGTGTGGTCCCGCCTGCTCCACGGCGGCGGCAACAGCCTCGGCGGCGCGCTCATCGCGCTCGTCGTCGCCCTGGCGCTGGGCGTTCCCGGCGGTCTGGTGGCGGGCTACCACGGCCGGTGGTTCGACTCCCTGGCGAACTGGGTGAGCAACTTCGTGATGGCCCTCCCGGCCATGATCGTGCTGCTCGCGTCCCGGGCGATCCTCGGGCCCACCGTGCCGGTCCTCATGGTCGTGCTCGGCGTCCTGGTGGCGCCGAGCTTCTTCCGGCTCGTGCGCGGCATCGTGGCCAACGTCCGCCGCGAGCTCTACGTCGACGCCGCACGCGTGTCCGGGCTGCGGGACCGCCGGATCATCGCCCGGCACGTCCTGGTCGTGGTCCGCGCGCCGATCATCATCCAGGTCGCCCTCGTCGCGGGCATCGCCATCGGCCTCCAGGCGGGGTTGGAGTTCCTGGGCATCGGCAGCGGCGACGCCCCGACCTGGGGCGCGATGCTCAACGAGGCGTTCCAGAACATCCAGCGCGAACCCCTGCTGATGCTGTGGCCGGGGTTGGCGCTCGGCCTCACCAGCGCCGCGCTGGTGCTGCTGGCCAGCGCGCTGCGCGACGTCCTGGAGGACCGGGGCGTCACGCCCCCGAGCCCGCGGGCGGCCCGGCGCGTCCGGGTCGCCGCGCCCACCACGTCGGGCACCGCCGGCGAACGGGCGTCGCTGCTGTCCGTGCGCGACCTCGCCGTCGCCTACGGCCGGGGCGCGCACACCGTCGAGGTGGTGCACGGCGTGGACCTCGACGTCGCGGAGGGCGAGGTCGTCGGCCTGGTCGGCCAGTCCGGTTCCGGCAAGTCGCAGACGGCGTTCTCGGTCCTGGACATCCTGCCCGAGGGCGGTCGCGTCACGCGGGGCAGCATCCTGGTCGACGGGACCGAGGTGGTCGGCCTCCCGGAGAAGCGGTACCGCGCGCTGCGGGGCGACGTCATCGCCTACGTGCCGCAGGAGCCGATGAGCAACCTCGATCCGGCGTTCACCGTCGGCAGCCAGCTCGTCGAACCGATCCGGCTGCGCCTCGGCCTGTCCCGCCGGGCCGCGACCGAGCGGGCGCTGGACCTGCTGCGGCAGGTGGAGATCACCGACCCGCGGCGCGTCTTCGACGCCCACCCGCACGAGATCTCCGGCGGCATGGCGCAACGCGTGCTGATCGCCGGTGCGATGAGCTGCGACCCGAAGCTGCTCATCGCGGACGAGCCGACCACGGCGCTGGACGTGACCGTGCAGGCCGAGGTGCTCGACCTCCTGCGCCGCCTCCAGGCCGAGCGGGGCCTGGGCGTCCTGCTGGTCACGCACAACCTGGGCGTCGTCGCCGACCTCTGCGACCGCGTCGCCGTGATGCAGGCCGGTCGGATCGTCGAGACCGGGACCACCGGACAGGTGCTCGGGCACCCCCGCGACCCCTACACCCGCACGCTCGTCGACGCCGTGCTCGACGACGTCCCCGCGCGCCCGGCCTGGGTCGCGCCCCGATCCGACGATGCCACGGAGGTACCGGCATGAGCGGCACCACGTCGTCCGGCGCGGCGCCCACCCCGATCCTCGACGTCCGCGACCTGCGCGTGTCGTTCCCCGGCAAGGGGTGGCGGGCGCCGCGCGTGGACGTCCTGCACGGCGTCTCGCTCGACGTCCGGCCCGGTGAGACGGTGGGCCTGGTCGGTGAGTCCGGCTCCGGCAAGACGACCATCGGTCGGGCCGTCCTCGGTCTCGTGCCGGTGCGCGGCGGGTCGGTGGACCGTGGTGGCGTAGCTGTAGTTCGCGTTGAGCGGCAGGTCGCGCTGGTCGATGCGGTCCAGGCCCCACGACGGCGGGTTC
>NZ_JBFAAX010001016.1:0-1918 GCF_040639995.1 Actinosynnema sp. NPDC023658
TTCGACCAGACCGACGACGACCAGGTGGTCGAGCTGCTGCACCGTCAGACCGGGCGGTAGTGCTCCACGGTCGGGAACGGGTCGTAGAAGTGGTGCAGCAGCGCCTTCCAGCGCGGGTACAGCGGCCCCTGGCGGAAGCCGGCGGTGTGGTCCTCCAGCCGTTCCCACCGCACCAGCAGCAGGTACCGGGACGGCCGCTCGACCGAGCGCTGCAGCTCCAGCGACACGAACCCGGGCGACTGCGAGATCACCTCGCGCGCCTGGTCGAACGCCCGCTCGAAGTCCGCCTCCAGACCGGGGCGGACGTCGAGCGGGGCGACTTCCCGGATCACAGGTGCTTGTATGTACACGTCTTCGAGGGTCAGCCCGCGGCCGAGCATCAGCACCTGCACGCGGTACAGCAGCTGGGAGACCTCTTCGGCCAGGCGCTCGTCGGACTCGTGCTCCGCGGCGATCCACACCTCGCCGGCCTCCTCCAGCACCTTCTTGCCCTGCGCGTGCACCCCGGCCTCCAGAGCCGCGGCGGTGGCGGAGCCCTCAGGGCGGGTGCGTGCGCGTTCGCTCAGCTCGGCGAACAGCTCGTCGAAGGTCTTCACGGGGTCTGATCCTCGCATCCCCCGAACGGCCGCGGGCAGGCAGGCCCACCACGGCGGCGGGCGGGACGGGCCTAGATCCCGTAGTGCGGGCTGGTGAAGGGCCACACCTCGGCGATCCACTGCGGCACGAACGCGTCCAGCGCGCGCTCCAGGTCCGTGCCCGCGTGCCGGTCCACCACCCACCACGAGATCTGCGCGTCGTCGGTGCGGTCGGGGTCCTCCACGGGGTCGATGTAGACGCAGCCGAGCAGCTCGGTCTCGTCGGCGTCGAACAGGGCGTAGTTGAACGACTCGTGCGCGTCCTGCTCGCGTTCGTGCCGGGCCAGGTCGACGCGGTCCTGCTCGAAGGTCATGTGGGCGGGCGGCCAGCCCCACTTCTCGCCGTACCGCGACCACAGCCGCTCGCGCGAGCTCATCACGGCCGGGTAGTCGATGTCCACATCGGACTCGCGGATGGGTCGCAGGTGGTGCCCTGCGTCGAGCGGGACGCGGGTCGGGTGGACGAAGTCAGCGGGGAGCCAGGCCATGCGCGGATTCTGCGTGGCCCCCGCCCGGACCGCCACCGAAAAACGATGGCGGAACTCCCCGGCCCGCCGTGACACTGCACCGATGACCGACGGGCTGGTGCTGCGGACCGCGCGCCCCGGGGACCTGGAGCGGATCGGCGCGCTGCTGACCGACCGGGGCGATCCGGCGGACGCCGTGGACCACCGCCTGGTGGTCGAGGACCCGGACGCGGGCTGGGAGGCGTGCGCGGTCGTCGTGGACGGCGACGAGGTCGTGTCCACCGCGACCCTGCTGGACGAGACGCTGGTGCTCGACGGGGTGGAGATCCCGGCGGGTCAGGTGGAGCTCGTCGCCACCGACCGCGCCCACGAGGGTCGCGGGTCGGTGCGGGCGCTCATGGGTTGGGCGCACGAGCGGTCCGCCGCCCGCGGGCAGCTGGTGAACGTGATGCTCGGCATCCCCTACTTCTACCGGCAGTTCGGTTACACCTACGCGATCCCGATCGCGCCCACCCGACCGGTGACGGGCCGGCCCGACGGCGCCGGTCACGCGCTGCGGGAGGCCACCGTCGACGACATCCCGACGATGACCCGCCTCCAGGACGCCGAGCAGGCGCGCGCGGACCTGCGGATGCCGCACTCCCCCGCGCTGTGGCGGTGGCTGGTGGCGCGGGAGGGCAGCACGGAGTGGCTGGTCGAGCGGGACGGCGTGCCGGTCGCCACCGGCCGCACCACCCCGCCGGAGGAGGGCGTGCGGCTGGCCGAGGTGGCGGCGGTGGACGCGGCGGCGGCGCAGGCGCTGCTCGCGCTGAGCGG
>NZ_JBFAAX010001017.1:0-1927 GCF_040639995.1 Actinosynnema sp. NPDC023658
TCCGCGATCGCGGCGATGGTGCCGTCACCGGACTCCGGCACCGGGCCGTCCAGGTCGTCGAGCAGGTGGGCGTGCGTGGCGTCGCGCACCGGCAGGTGCGGCAGCGCGTCCAGGTACGGCCCGGCGGCGCGCGCGACCATGCCCAACGCCTCGGCGGCGTCCTCCCGTGCGTTCAGCGGATCACCCATCATGGCAGGGTAGGCGCTGATGGCACGACGTGGGCGGTTCCGGGGCCGGGCGGTCGGCGGCGGGGTGGACGCGTTCCTCGGCATCCGGTACGCCGAACCGCCGTTCGGCCCGCGCCGGTTCGCCGCGCCCGTCCCGGTCGACGCCGCGGGTGACTGCCTGGAGTTCGGCCCGATCGCGCCGCAGTCGGCGCGGCTGCCCGGCGCCCCGGTGTGGCGGCCGGGCGACGAGGACGTGCTGAGCCTCAACGTCTGGGCGCCGTCCACGGCGGACGGTCCGCGGCCGGTGCTGTTCTCCGTGCACGGCGGCGCGTACGCGTTCGGCTCGTCCGCGCAGCCCGACTACGACGGCGCCGCGCTGGCCCGGGCCGGGCTGGTCGTGGTGACGTGCAACTACCGGCTGGGGTTCGAGGGGTTCGGGCACGTGCCGGGCCGGCCGGACAACCGCGGGCTGCTCGACCAGCGGGCCGCGCTGCGGTGGGTGCGCGAGAACATCGCGGTGTTCGGCGGCGACCCCGACCTCGTCACCGTGGGCGGTCAGTCGGCGGGCGCGGGCTCGGCGTTGTTCCTGGCGGCGTGGGAACCGGTGCGGCGGGTCATCGTGCACAGCGTGCCGAACTGCTGCTGCACACCGGGTTTCGCGCGCCGGGTCGCGCAGCGCACCGGGCGGTCGGCGCACGACCCCGTGCTGTTCGGTGCTGTTCGGACCGGTGGCCGACGCGCTGCCCGCCCTGCGGCCCGACGTGGACGCCCTGCTCTGCCACACCGACGTCGAGTACGCGCTGTTCGCCGCGGTCGGCACGTTCCGGCCGCCGGCCGACCTGGACGGGTTCGGCCGCGACTGGGGCATCCCGGAGCACGTCGTGGCGGCCTACCGGCACTTCGAGGACGCGCACGTCCGGCTCGCCGGCGACTTCGTCTTCGCCGAACCCACCACCAGGCTCGCGGAGGCGCACGGCCGGGCGTTCCTGGCGCGGTTCACCCGGCCGCCCGCCTGGCACACCGCGGACGTGCCGTTCTCGTTCGGCAACCTGGACGGCGCGGAGTTCCTGATCGGCGGCCCGGCCGGCGCCGCCGAACGCGCGCTGTCCCGCCGGATGCTGCGGGCGTGGGTCGACTTCTGCACCACCGGCGACCCCGGCTGGACCGGCGTCCACCACTGGGGCGACGAGGTGCCGGCGCGGCGCGAGGCGTGGCGGGGCGTGGACCTCCCCGCGACGCTCGACCACCCCGTCGACCCCCTCAGGTGAGCTCCGCCGCGACGGCCTCGCGCACCGCGGGCACGACCTCGTTCGCCCACGCCCCGAGCGCGACGTCGGTCCACGGCTCTCGCACGGGGAAGTGCACGAAACCGGCGGCGTCGTGCTCCAGCACCGCGCCGGTCAGCTCCTCCACCCACTGCCCGACCGACCCGCCGACCCAGCGGCCGTCGGCGTCCCGGGTCGCGGCGAGCGGGGACGGCGTGATCACGCCCGGCAGGTTGTAGACCGTGGCGACGTCGCGCGGGTCGCGGCCGGCCGCCGTCGCCGCCTCGTCGATCACCGGCCGGGACGTGCGGTACCGCTCGCTGAGCCAGTCCGCCGCGTGCCCCGGGATCCACCCGTCGGCAAGCCTGCCGGTCACCTCCAGCGACTTCGGGCCCACCGAGCCGGTCCACACCGGCGCGGCCGGCACCGGGGCCGGTTCCAGCGCGGTGACCCGGTGGAACTCGCCGTCGAACGTCACCGGCCCGCCACCGCCGG
>NZ_JBFAAX010001018.1:0-1923 GCF_040639995.1 Actinosynnema sp. NPDC023658
CCTCCGGCCGGCCGCCCGCGCCGAGCAGCCACCCTGCGACCCCGTCCCGGTTCCCCGACACCACGGCGCCGCCCAGCGCGTCCGTGCCGCGGCACAGCGCGCGCCACCGCCCGGCCAACCCGCCCGCCAACGACGCCAGCGAGCTGTGCGGCACCACGGCCGGGAACGCCCGCGGGTAGGCCCACTGGAGCTGCGACCCCGCCGTGACCAGGCCCACCCGCTCGGCCTCGTGCGGCGGCAGCTCCTCCAGCAGCCGGGCCGCCGCGACCGCCGCGAGCAGGCTGCCCTGGCTGTGCCCGGCCAGCACCACCCGCACACCGGGGTCGGCCAGGTGCTCCCGCACCCGCGCCACCAGCTCCGGCACCACCTTCAGCGCGTAGCACGGCGGCACCACGGGGTGCGCCTCGCGCGGCCAGAATGCCGCCAGGTCCGCCAGCACCCCCACCTGCCGCGCCTTGTCCGGCCGCCGTGCCGCCAGGTACACCGCGCGCAGCAGCGACAGTGCCAGCACCGCCAGCACGGCCACGCCGAACCCGATGAGCGGGTCGGTCCACGTCGGCAGCTCGACCTCGCGCAACCGCAGGAACGCCGACGGCACCGCACCCACGGCCAGCACCGCCGCCATGATCAGCAGGACGTGGTGGCTGTGCCGCCGCTGCCACCGCGCCCACCACCACGCCCGCGCAGCGCGCTTCACGTCCCGTGCGCGCCCCGCGTGCAACAGGGCCGCCTCACGCGCCCACTCCTTCTCCCGCCGCAGTGAGCTCCACCTCACCATTCCGGTGGTCGCCGTGATGCCCACCCCGGCCAGGAACGCCAGCACCCCGGCCACGCCCCACAGCAGCGCGATGTAGTCGTACCCGCGCGGCAGCTCGCCGTGCCCGAGCACCCGCTGCGCGGTCAGCGCCACGCCCGCGCCGAACCCGCCGCCCAGCAGCGCGGACACCGCCACCACCGGCGCCGCCATCCAGCCGCCGGCCCACGGCCGCAGGTCACGGGGCTGCGCGACCCACGTGCGCCGGGCCAGCAGCGCGGCGGGCGCCAGCAGCAACCCGATCAGCACGCACACCAGCGCCACCAGCGCGGCCACCGTCTGCACGGCCAGGTCCGCGCCGGTCAGCCGGGTCGGCAACCGGACCAGCAGCGCGGCCGCCACCAGCAGCGACAGCCACGCCGCGGTCTGCAGCACGCGCCGCGGCCCGCGCCCCAACGCCGCCCGCAGCCAGCGGCCACCCCGGTGCGGTGCGCCGCCCGTCGGGTCGTCCAGCAGCATCGCGCCCAGCGCCGCCAGCGCGACCAGCGCCAGCCCCGCGGTCCAGCACGCGGTGATCGCGGCGCCGTGCCAGCCGGGCGCGAGCAGCGGGCCGGGCGGTCCGCCCAGCGCGACCACCACGGCCGTGCCCAGGCCCGCCACGACGTGCAGCACCCGCAACGCGGGGGTGTCCGGATCGGTGGCCACGTGCGCGCCGGGCAGCCCGGACCTGGTCCCCCCGGCCGCCGGCACCTCCTTGCGCTCGATCCGCCAGTCCACACTGGACATGCGGTGCAGCACCAGCACGGCCAGCGCGATCGGCGTGAGGCCCACCACGGACCGCACCCACGGCGTCGTGCTCAGCCACGACGGCCCCCACAGGCACGACGAGCCCGGCGCGAGGCACTGCGCGGCGACCAGGTCCAGGCTGATGACCTCCAGCTGGGCGACCAGCAGCACGGTCAGCAGCAGCGCCGCCAGCCGCAGCAGCGCGCGCAGCGCGATCCCGAGCAGGTGCGCGGGCACCGACCCCTTGGGCACCGGCGGCAGCATCCAGTGCGCGACGTTGGCCAGCGAGAACGGGAACAGCAGCGCCCAGGTCGCCTTCGCCCAGCCGCCCGAGGTCATGCCGCCCCACACGTACCCCTCGACGACCCGCGTCACCGGCCGCC
>NZ_JBFAAX010001019.1:0-1923 GCF_040639995.1 Actinosynnema sp. NPDC023658
GCCGAGCGGACGGGTGCCGGTCGGCCGACCGGTCCCAGCTCCGGGATGCCCGCTCCGGCCGCCGGAGGAGGCACCGGTCCCGCCGTGCCGGACCCGCGGCGGCACGGCACCAGTCGTCCCATCCGACCGCGTCGGACAGCCGGGACGCGAAGCGCAGGTCCGCCGCTCACCCCGCCGGTGGGTGCCGCCGCGGAGCGCGTTGTCCACTCAGGACAGCGCTCCCGTCAGCGCACGCGGTCGTAGACGAGAGCCATCTCGCCCTGGTCACCGACTTCCTGGCGGGTGACCGTCCACTTCGAACCCGGCAGGCCGTCCTCGAACAGCCGCTCGCCGCCGCCGGCGATCTCGGGGCAGATCATGAGGTACAGGCGGTCGACCAGGTCGGCGGCCAGCAGCGCCTTGATGACGCTCGCGCTGCTGTTGACGAGGATCTCGCCCTCACCGGTCGCCTTGAGGTCGGTGATGACCTCCGCGGCGGGGGCGTTCACCACGCGGGTGCGCTCCCAGGGCGCCTCGGCCAAGGTCGTGGAGAAGACCACCTTCTCCACGTCGACCAGCCACTTCGCGTACCCGCGGTCGCGGGGGTCGGCGTTGTCGTCACCGGCGACGGAGGGCCAGAACCCCAGGAACCCCTCGGCGTTGCGCCTGCCGAGGACGGCCGTCGTCGCGTTCTCCCAGATGCGGCCCAGGTGCCTGCGCGCGACCTCGGTGACCGCGTACGGCACGATCGCGCCGAGGTCACCGGGGCCGCCGGGGCCGTTGTAGCGCCCGTCGAGGGTGATGCTGATGTTCGCGGTCACCTTGCGGTCGGTCGACTCGGTCATGGCTGCGATCCTTCTTCCGTTGTGTGTTCTGCTTCGGTGGCGCTCGTGGACGCGCCGATGGTGTGGACGAGGTTGTCGAGGACTTGACCCCAACCCGTCTCGATCCCGGCGATGTAGGGGACGGCTTCGACGGCCGTCTCGGTGATGCGCAGGTCGAGCCGGAGCGTGGTGCCGCCCGGCGCCTCGGTGAGCTCCAGGTCGTAGAGCCCGGTGAACGAGACCGCGCCCGCCGCGTCCAGCACCGAGAGGTCGAACACCAGGTGCCCGGGTTCCTCCGCGGTGCGCACGGTCCCCTCGGAGCGGTACCGCTGCCCGTCCGGGTCGCGGTACTCCAGGACGGCCCGCCCGCCCTGCCGGGGTTCGAGGGCGCAGTCGGTCACGGTCATCGACGGCGGTGCCCACCAGGACGACAACAGGTCCGGGTCGACCCAGTGCCGCCACACGACCTCGCGGGGCACGGCGAGCGCGCGCTCGAACGAGAACGTGCGGCCGTCCGCCCACCGGTCCCGGTCCGCGATCGCGGCTTCCGCCTCGATCGCCGCGCGGTACCGCGTGATGACGTCCAGCTCGCCCGCGTGCGCCTCGGCGGTCTCGACCAACTCCCGCAGGCTGCGCACGAGTGCCGCCAGCGGTGCGGTGTCGAGGGCGTAGACGCGGCGCTGGCCGAGCGGGTGGACGGCGACGAGCCCTGCGCGGGCAAGGGTCTGGAGGTGCTTGGTGGTCTGCGGTTGGCGGGAGCCGGTCAGCTCCGCCAGTTCACCGACGGACCGGGGGCGCACGGCGAGGAGTTCCACGATGCGCCACCGCGCGGCGTCCCCCAGTACTGCTGCGATCCGGTCCATGCGGCAAAGTATTCATCTAAGAGAATAGTCGTGTCAAGGAATACTTTGGTGTCGCCACGCGCCGGCCGGGACCGGGCCACGCCCGCCGCCCACCTCACCCGCGGTCGCGGCCCCGGACGACCGCCGGGTGTGGTGGGCCGGCGGTCACAGGCTCAGGCCGCTGGTGAACACCTGGTCGAAGTAGACCTTCAGCTGGGCGACGGAGACGTTCCGGCCGAGGCGCGTGTAGAGCTGGTCGAGCGCGTCGGACCACCGGC
>NZ_JBFAAX010001020.1:0-1921 GCF_040639995.1 Actinosynnema sp. NPDC023658
GGGGTGAGCATGGGGCTCAACGCGCCGTGGCGGGCGGCGGTGCAGCGGGAACTGGTGGCGCACCTGCGGCCGGGTGAGGACTTCTGGCCGGGGATGGACGTGGTGGCGCCGGGCGCGATCCTGGTGGACCTCGACCTGTCGGGGTGCCGGGTGAACCGGGTGGACCTGGTGGGCGCGGTGTTCCTGGGCGACGCGCGGTTCGAGGCGATGACGGTGACGGGGGACGCGAGCTTCGCGGGCGCGCGGTTCCTGCGGCACGCGGTGTTCACCGACGCGTTGTTCGCGCGGTCGGCGTCGTTCGGGATGGCGGTGTTCGCGGGCAACGTGTCGTTGCGGTCGGCGCAGGTGGCCGAGCAGCTGGTGTTCGCGCGGGCGAAGGTGTCGGGTCGGGCGGACCTGCGGCAGGCCGAAGTGTCGGGTCGGGCGGACTTCCGGCACGTGCGGTTCGGCGGGCGGGCGTTGTTCGGTGACGTGGTGTTCCACCAGGACGCGTGGTTCCGGCACGCCTGGTTCCGGGGGCGCACGGACGTGGGGTCGGCGTTGATCGGTGAGGCGGCGGAGTTCGGCAACGCCCGCTTCGGCCGCCGCGTCATGCAGTGAACCGTGTGCCGTGACCCCGTCCGGTCGGGCCGCGGCGGGTGGTGGGGTGGCGGGTCAGGCGGTGCGGGTGCGGTGGTCGGAGACGTGGACGCGGTTGGCGCAGCGGGTGGTGCAGAAGCGGCGGCGGCCGTTGCGGGAGGTGTCGACGTAGACGGTGCGGCAGCCGGGTCGGGCGCAGCGGCCGAGGCGGTCGGGATCCTCGCAGACGGCGTGGGCGAGGCCGGCGGCGGTGAACGCGCGGACGCGGTGGGGCGTGGGCGCGTGCTCGGGGGCGAAGTGCAGGTGGGGTGGCCGGTCGTCGTGGGTAGAGACGTAGGGCTTGGCGGCGGCTTCGGCGAGCAGGTCGTTGACCAGGGCGATCCGGTCGGGGGTGCGGTCGAAGACCGGGGAGAGGCGCGCGGCCCAGGCGGTGAGCTCGCGGGCCTGCCGGTCGTCCAGCTCGCCCAGGGGTTTGTAGCCGTGCTCGCGCAGCAGGTCGAGCAGGGTGTCGGCGCTGCTGTCGGGGTCGGCGTTGACCAGGGCGGCGGCGAGTTCGGCCGCGGCACCGCCGTAAGGGTTGAAATGCACTGAACCATGACACCACGCTGGTCGGGTGAACACCAGTTGTCCCGGTTGCGGGTGGCCCAGTTCCGAGCGGACCTACCCCGTGTCGTCGCACGGCGCGGTGGAGTACGTGCGGTGCGTGTGCGGGCTGTGGTTGGTGCTGGAGGCGGGGCGGGTGGTGGCGACGGCGGGTGGTCGGGGGTCGACTAGTGTCCCGTCACCGTGACGAGCCGTCGGGACCTGTTGTGCGACTGTGCGATCGCGGTGTTGGCGGCGGAGGGCGGTCGTGGTCTGACGCACCGGGCGGTGGACCGGGCGGCGGGTGTGCCGCAGGGCACGACGAAGAACTACTTCCCGTCGCGGGACGCGTTGCTGGGTGCGGCGGCGGCGCGGATGACGGCGTTGCACGCCGCGGCGGTGCGGCGGTTGCGGGAGACGACGCCGGAGGGGATCTCGGCGGCGGAGGTGGCGCAGCTGTACCCGGCGCTGTTGCGGCGGGCGGTGGTGGAGGACCCGACGCAGCTGCTGGCGATGGTGGAGCTGTACCTGGAGGCTGTGCGCCGGCCGGGGGTGCGTGAGGCGTTGGGGCGGATGGCGGTGTCCAACGCGCGGGCGGGCGCGGGGCTGCACGCGGCGGCGGGGTTGTCGAGCACGGCGCGGGACGCGGGCCTGCTGGACGCCTACTTCCTGGGGGTGGCGGTGTCGTTGTTGGCGTTGCCGGACGAGGCGTTGCGGGCGGTGGGGTTGGACGACCCGCACGCGGTGGGGCTGGGGTTGT
>NZ_JBFAAX010001021.1:0-1915 GCF_040639995.1 Actinosynnema sp. NPDC023658
CTCTGCACGTGCAGCGCGCGCGGCCCGTCGCCGGGCGGTGTCGTGGTCACGGTCGCCTTGCCCCCCAGGGCGTCCGCGTCCACCGTCTCGCTCTTCTGCTCGTCCCAGCGGTACACGTAGTGGTCGACGTCGGTGACGTCCCCGGCCTTGAACGTGAACGCGCCGGGCACGCCGACGCCGCCGTGCCACCGGTTGTCGTCCTGGTAGAGGCCGGCCTCCACCACCGGCGGGGCGTTCGGCGGGTCCCGGTCCACGACGAACCCGGGTCCGCCGCGGGAGTCCCCGGTGTCCCAGCCGTCGTCACCGCGCAGCGACCACGTCACCTCCTGGCCGTTGTGCGTGGTCAGGTCGTAGGTGGTGCTGTAGGTGTTGCCCTGCTGGAGCTGCGGACCCGTCCGGCTCTCCGGCCGGCCGCCCGCCACGATCGACCAGTTCGCGGTGAGCTGGTCCGAGCCGTCACCGTCGGTGATCCGACCCTTGAGCCGGACCGCGTCACCGGTCAGGTAGGCCTTGCCCGCGCACCACTTGCACACCACACCCCTCGGTTCGGTGGTGAGATCGGTCGCCGCGTCGGGCTTGGTGTTGTACTGCGCGACGATGCGGGTGGCTCCCCCGTCGTACTTCCGCCACCCGTCGGTGTAGCCGCTGTTCTCGTTGCCGGCGCGGATGAAGTACGCCGACCACCCGGACGGGTTGTAGTAGCCGCCGAGCTTCCAGCCGATGCCCTTGTTGCCCGCGCACCCCGTGTACGCGGGCTGCGCGTTCGCGCTGCCCACCTTGGTGCCGCCCGGCTGGTTGTTCCAGGTCAGGTTGGCGTCGAAGGTGGAGTTGGCGATCCACAGCTCGTGCTGGGCGTCGGCGCAGCGCGGGCTGTAGAGGATGGTCGCGTTCAGCGAGATGTCGATGACGCGCTTGCCGTTCAGGAAGCTCGTGTCAAACTCCCAGAACGACCGGGTGGCGCCGATGTCGTTGGAGCCGGTGCAGCCGGTCAGGCCCGAGCAGCGGCCCACCTTGGCGTACGAGTCGACGTCGCCGCCGCCCCACCAGTGCTTGCTGTCCGGCTTGCCGGAGAACACCTTGGCCCAGCCGGCGATGTCGAACGTGCGCCAGTCCGGGTCGATGGTGACCGGGAACACCGTGCCCGGGTCGGTCAGCAGCGCCTGGTCGGGGACCAGCGTGAGGGACGTGTCGTGCAGTTCGAGGCCGACCGGCGCGGTCCGCTCCTCCTTGGCGTCCCACATGACGGCGGGCGGGGTGCCGAAGAGGACCTTCCCGTCGGCGTCGGTGGCACGAAGGGCGCCGTCCTCGACGGTCACCTTGACGCCGTCGGCCTGGATGCCGAGCTCGACCCGCGCCAGCGCGGGGTTCTTCGCGGCCTCCGGCGTCTTCACGACCAGGTGCTGGGTGACGTGGTCGGCGGCGGCCGTCAGCTCCAGGTCCACCCCCGGCAGGACGTCGCGGTAGGTCGCGGTCGGGCCGGCCAGCTCCGGCGCCGGGAGCGCGTCGGGCCAGGTCAGCGTGATCGGGCCGTACTTCAGCAGCGGACCCGTGCCGCCACCGGACAGGGTCGTGCCGGTCACCACCGCCTTGGGGCTGATGGTGCGGTCGGCGTTCACCGCGAGGGCCGGGTCGACGGGGGTCCACGAATCGCCCCGGCGGACCTGCATCGGCTCCGCGCTCAGCTCGGCCAGCATCGTGCCGTCCGGCTGCGCGGCCACCTTCCGGGTCGGCGTCCCCAGCGACGTCACGACCACGGGCTCGTGCTGCCGGCGCGCGGCCGCCACGGCCACCGCCTGGTCAGCCGACTCGCTGATGTGCTCGGCGGCGACGGGCGCCGGTTCCGGATCGTCGTGCCGGACCGCGGTCACCGCGAGTCCGACCGCGAGAAGCGCTGCCCGCAACGCCAACGCCGCCG
>NZ_JBFAAX010001022.1:0-1914 GCF_040639995.1 Actinosynnema sp. NPDC023658
ATCGGCGTCGGCCACGACGGCCTCGCGGTCTACCGGAGGAGCCCGGACGGCCGGGTGGACCACGTGGGCGACTTCGACGGCCACACCACGCTCGTCGACCTGTCCCACTCCGGCCGCCTGGCCGTGCTCGCCCGCGACCCCGAGGACCCGGTGCCCGCCGTGGTGCTGGACCTCGTCACGGGCGAACGGCTGCCGCTGCGGCTACCGGGACGGGCCCTGTGGGTCTCGGGGTTCGCCCCGGTCGAAGGCCCGGAACGGCTGCTGCTGACCACCGCGAGCGACACCGCGTACCGCCTGGCCGAGTGGACCCCGGACGGCGGAGTCCGCGAGGTGGGCTGGTTCGACTCCGACACCGAGATCGCGCCGACCTGGTACCCCGACGGCCGGCGGGTCCTGGTGCGCCGGGACCGGCACGCCCGGTCCGAACTGCGCGAGCTCGACCTGGAGCGGCGGACCGACGTGCCCGTGCCGACGCCGCGCGGGAGCATCCTGGCCGCCCAGGTGCAGCCGGACGGCGACCTGCACTACGTGTGGACCGACACGACGCACCCTCCGCACCTGCGCACCGCGTCGGGCCGGTGGTCGTTCGGCGGCCCGCGGAACGCGACCGGCGCGGGCGTGACGAGCGAGGTGTGGGTCGACACCCCGGCAGGGCCCGTGCACGCGCTGCTCGCCGCGCCGGACTCACCCGGACCGCACCCCACCGTGTTCCTGCTGCACGGTGGCCCGCACGCCGCCGCCCACGACGCCTACGACGCCCTGGTCTCGGTCTTCACGGGCATCGGCTGCGCCGTGGTCAGGCCGAACTACCGCGGCTCGACGGGCTACGGCCCGGCCTGGCGCAACGACTTCTCCGACGGACCCGGCCACACGCAGCTGCTCGACCTCGCCGCCGTGCGCGAGCACCTGGTCGCGACGGGCGTGGCCGACGAGGACCGCACGGCGGTGGTGGGCACGTCGTGGGGCGGCTACCTCGCCCTGCTGGCCGCGGGCGTCCAGCCGACGCTGTGGCGTGCGGTCGCGGCGGTCAACCCGATAGCCGACTACGTCGCCGCCTACCGCGGCGCCACGCCCGCCGTGCGCGCCCTCGACCGCCGCATCTTCGGCGGCGACCCCGACCAGCGGCCCGCCGCGTACGCCGCGGCGTCCCCGATGACGCACGTCGCCTTCGTGCGGGCGCCGGTGCTGGTCCTGGCCGCCACCGAGGACGATCGCTGCCCGCCCGACCAGGTCGCCGCCTACGTCGCGGCGCTGGAGGCGCACGGCGTCGAGCACGAGCTGCAGTGGACACCGTCCGGCCACGAGGGCCGCACCGGCGCGGTCCACCGCCAGGTCATCGGCTCCGTGGTGCGCTTCGTGGCCACGGCGCTGGGAGGGCGGGAGGTCTCCGCCCCCAAGAAGACGGGATGAACGAGGGCACCGGCACCGGGCCGGACCCGTCCGCCCCGATCACAGGAGGGAGGTGACCACATGCGCAAGCGCGTCATCAAGAACGACCCGATCAGCGGCAACCACGACCAGAGCCGCAGTGTCGAGGTGAGCGTGTCCGTCAAGGTCAGCTTCTGACGGCAGGTCACCAGGTGGCAGAGGCGGGCGGCACCCGATCGCCCGCCTCCCACCCCCCGAACCGGACACCACAGACGCGAGCACGACGAAAGCGAGCCGCAGTGCGAATCGTTCTGGTCAACATGCCGTGGGCGCTGATAGACGTGCCCTCGCTGGCGCTGGGCATCCTGAGCACGGCGGTGCGCCGCGCGGTCCCCGGCACCTCGGTCGAGGTCGTGCACGCCAACCTGGACTACGTCGACTGGATCGCCGAGCGCAGGTCGTTCACCGTCCGCGACTACTACTTCTACTCGCTCGACACCTACTTCCAGGGCGTCGGGGACTGGGTGTTCACCTCCGCGCTCTACG
>NZ_JBFAAX010001023.1:0-1914 GCF_040639995.1 Actinosynnema sp. NPDC023658
GCGCCGTGCCCGGTCGTCGTCATCCGCGAGCCCGAGGCCCGGCGCGAGCATGTCGACCCGAAGCCGGTCGTCACCCCCGGACCGCTGCTGTGACCGCGCACCTGGCCGACCGGGCGCTGCTGGCGGACGGGTCGGTGGTGGAGCTGCGCGAGCTGGGGCCCGCCGACGCCGACGCGCTGCTCGCGCTGCACCGCGACCTGCCTCCGGACGACCGCTACCTGCGGTTCTTCAGCGTCTCGACCTCCGCGTCGGACGACTTCGTCGCACGGCTGACCGCGCCGGCCGAGCACCGTCACGTCGTCATCGGCGCGTTCGCCGGCGGAGCGCTGGTCGGCGCGGCGAGCTGCGTCGCGGTCGAGGACGCCACCGCGGAGGTGGCGCTGGTGGTCGCGCACGACCGCCAGTCGCACGGCGTCGGGACCCTGATGCTCGAACACCTGATCTCCCTGGCCAGGGGCAGGGGAGTGCGGCGGTTCAGCGCCGACGTGCTCACCGCCAACTCGCGGATGTTGCGCGTGTTCACCGACCTCGGCCTGGTCGTCGAGTCGAACGTGGACAGCGGTGTCGTGCACGTCGACCTCGGGCTCGACCCCGACGAGAACTACCTGGACGCGGTGGCGGACCGGGAGCTGGCCGCGGACGTGGCGAGCCTGCGCGCGGTGCTCCGGCCGTCGTCGGTCGTCGTGGTCGGCGCGGGCCGCAAGCGGTCCTCGGTGGGCAACGCGGTGCTGCACAACCTGGTCACCGGTGGGTTCCGGGGCGGGACGTACGTGGTCAACCCGCACGCCGACCAGGTGCTGGGCGTCGTCTCGTACCCGTCGGTCGCCGCCCTGCCCGAGGCGCCGGACCTCGCCGTCGTCTGCGTGCCGGCCGAGGCCGTGCCGCAGGTTGCCGAGGACTGCGGTCGACGCGGGGTGAAGGCGCTGGTCGTCATCACCTCCGGGGTCGACCCGGACCGGCTGCTGGAGGTCGTGCACCGGCACGGCATGCGCCTGGTCGGGCCCAACTGCGTCGGCGTGACCGGTCCCGATCTCGACGCCACCTTCACCCGCGACCGCCTCACCAGCGGTGACGTCGGCGTGGTCACCCAGTCGGGTGGGGTCGCCATCGCGGTGTTGGAGCAGCTGCGCCGCCTCGGCCTGGGCACGTCGGAGCTGGTGTCGACCGGCGACAAGTACGACGTGAGCGGCAACGACCTGCTGCTGTGGTGGGAACGCGACGAGCGCACCCGTGCCGTGGCGCTGTACCTGGAGTCGTTCGGCAACCCACGCAAGTTCTCCCGCCTGGCCCGCCGGGTCGCGCGGCGCAAGCCGGTGCTGGCCATCCGGGCGGCGAGCAGCGAGGCCGGTCAACGGGCCGCCGCGTCGCACACCGCCGCGACCGCCACCCCGGCGGTGACCCGGGACGCGCTGTTCCGCAAGGCCGGCGTCACGGCGGTGGACGGCGTCACCGACCTGGTCGACGTGCTGGCCGCGCTGCACACCACCCCCTTGCCCGCCGGGCGCAACGTCGCCGTGCTCGGCAACGCGGGCGGTCTCGGCGTGCTGGCCGCCGACGCCTGCGTCCGGCACGGGCTCACCATCGCCCAACCCGCCCCGGCCACCACCGAGGCGTTGCGCCGGTTGCTGCCGGGCACCGCGAGCCCGCACAACCCGGTCGACACCACCGCGGTCGTGGACGACCGCACGTTCGCCCGCTGCCTGGACCTGCTGGCCGCCGACCCGGCCGTGGACGCGGTCATCGCGGTCACCGTGCCCACCGCGCTGGGCGACCCGGCCGGCGGTATCCACCCCACGACCAAGCCCGTGCTGGCGGTGAGCGCGGACCAGGACGGCTCGGTCTCCCTGCGCGACGGCCTCGCCTGCTACGCCGAGCCCGCCCGCGCCGCCGCCGTGCTCGCCGCGCTGGCCGACC
>NZ_JBFAAX010001024.1:0-1913 GCF_040639995.1 Actinosynnema sp. NPDC023658
CAGCCGTCGCGCGCGGTGACGTGCACGGGGTCGATCGCCGCCGGCGTGGCGTCGAGGAAGGCGCCGCGCGAGCTGTGCCGGGGCGCGAGGACCAGGGTGACGGTGGTGCCGTCGGGCCTGCGGTCGACGAGCACGTCGTCGACGTTCTCCCGCATCAGCAGCAGCCCCCGGCCGCGGGCGGACAGGGTGGGCGGCGGCACGCGCCAGCCGCCGTGGTCGGAGACGACGACCCGCACGCTGCCGTCCGGGCCCGCGTCGGCTTGGATGTGCACCACGCCGCACTCGCCGGGCGCGTAGGCGTGCTCCACGGCGTTGCTGGCCGCCTCGTTGACGGCGAGCAGCAGGTCGTACCGGTCGTCCTCGGACAGCCCCTCGGCGGTCAGCCAGGCGTCGAGCCGGGCACGGACCGCGGCGAGCTGCCCGGGCTGTGCCGGGAACTCGACACCCCACTGGTGGTCAGCGAGTTGATCGGTCAATGGCCCTCCCCGTCGCACCAGTCAGTCTTCCCGTCACACCCGTCGCCTACACGTGTGAGCGACGATCAATTCGGGTATCGATAGCTCCAGCAGCACAACGAGACAGAACGGACGACGAGGTGAGCGTGTCGCACACTGAGCCGCGAAGCGGTGAGTCGGAGAACGCCCTGGCCGGGGTGGAGTTGCGGATGGCGGCCGACCCCACGCAGCTGTCGATCGTCCGC
Organism: Actinosynnema sp. NPDC023658; assembly: GCF_040639995.1. Lineage (NCBI taxonomy): Bacteria > Bacillati > Actinomycetota > Actinomycetes > Pseudonocardiales > Pseudonocardiaceae > Actinosynnema > Actinosynnema sp. NPDC023658. The sequence continues at coordinate 701 of NZ_JBFAAX010001024.1, forward strand.
GCCGTAGCGGCGGACATCGCCATGAGGCAGGACTTCGACCTGGACTCCATCGAGGACCTGAAGCTGGCGGTGGACGAGGCGTGCTCAACCCTCATCTCCCTGGCCGCGCAGGGCGCGGTCCTCAGCGCCCAGTTCGTCGTGGTGGACGGTTCGGTGCAGGTCTTCACCAAGGTGGACTCGCAACGGTCGGCGCCTCCTGACCGGGACAGCTTCGGCTGGCGCGTGCTGAGCGCGCTGGTTGACTCGGTCACGACGTGGGTCGCGCCGCAGGCGGACGCGTTCGAGGTGCACATCGACCTGGTCAAGCGGTCGTTGGGGACGGTGGATGCGTGACGAGGTCGGACGGGGGCACGACGCGGTCCGGTACCCAGGGGGACTACGACCACCTGGCGCCGCTGTTCGTCCGGCTCGCCGCCACCGCGAAGGACGACCCGCAGCGCGAGCGGTTGCGCGACGAGCTGGTGACCGAGCACCTGCCCGTGGCCAAGCACATCGCCCGGCGGTTCGGCCACCGCGGTGAGCCGCACGACGACCTGGTGCAGGTCGCGACGGTCGGCTTGATCAACGCGGTGGACCGGTTCGACCCGGAGCGGGGCAGCGACTTCCTGTCGTTCGCGGTGCCGACGATCATGGGCGAGGTCCGGAAGTACTTCCGGGACTCCAGCTGGTCGGTGCGCATGCCGCGGCGGCTCAAGGAGCTGCACCTGGCGATCAACGCCGGGTCGGCGCGGTTGTCGCAGGAGCTGGGCCGGGCGCCGACGCCGAGCGAGCTGGCGCAGCACCTCGGGTTGAGCCGCGAGGAGATCCACGAAGGACTGGCGGCGGGCAACGCCTACCACAGCGCGTCGCTGGACGACCTGCTGGTGGCCGACGACAGCTCCATCTCGCTGGGCAGCACGCTCGGTGAGGAGGACCCGGAGCTGGAGGCGATCGAGCAGCGGGAGGCGCTGCACCCGCTGCTGGAGAAGCTGCCGGAGCGGGAGCGCAAGATCGTGGTGATGCGGTTCTTCGGGAACATGACGCAGACCCAGATCGCGCAGAAGGTCGGGATCTCGCAGATGCACGTGTCGCGGCTGCTGGCCAAGACGCTGCGGCAGCTGCGCGACGGCCTGACCGAGTAGGTCCGGAGAGGACGGTCCCGCTGCACCGGTGGGATCCCCGCCGGGGGGCGGGACGGGATCCGGGAAGACGGATCCGACGGAGAACTGCCGAG
>NZ_JBFAAX010001025.1:0-1907 GCF_040639995.1 Actinosynnema sp. NPDC023658
GGACGGACTCCCCCGGCGGCGGATGAGCGCCCGAACCGCGCGGAGAGCCGGCACTCTCGAGGTGTGAGCCCGACAGCCGCGACCTCGACGCGTCCGCGTTCGGCAACGCCCGGCGAAGCGCCGTGCGACCGCGCGCCGCCCGCCGCGCGTGTCCGGCGATCGTGAGTTGCTCATGGGAGAGGTATCGTCGCGGGTCAGCCGTCTGGACGGCGCCGGCGCGCGGGACGGCACGCCCCACGTGCCCGCCGGCTACTCGGGCGTACGGGTTCGGACGTGGACGGAGTCAGCGCATGGACCGCGATCGGACCTCCGAGACGAGGCTTCGCGTGCTCGAGGCGATCACCGACAGCGCCTTGCGCGAACTGGACCTCGACAAGCTGTTCGAGGTGCTGCTGAGCCGGGTGCAGGACCTGCTCTCCGTCGACACCGTCACCGTGCTGCTGGCCGATCCGGGAGGCGGGCACCTGGTGGCCAGAGCGACCTACGGCCTGGAGGAAGAGGTCATCCAGGGCGTGCGGGTGCCCATCGGCGCCGGGTTCGCCGGACGGGTGGCACAGCGCCGCGAGCCGGTGCAGATCACGCACGTCGACGAGTCCACGGTGGTGAACCCCCTGCTGTGGAGGCGGGGACTGCGGGCCATGCTGGGCGTGCCGATGGTCGCGGACGGGAACCTCGTCGGCGTGCTGCACATCGGCTCGGTCGCGGAGCGCCGGTTCACCGACCACGAGATCGACCTCCTCCAGCTGATCTCCGACCGGCTCGCGGCGGGCGTCGACGCGCACCACGCGCGCGCGGAACGGACCGCGGCGGCCCTGCTCCAGGACAGCCTGCTGCCCAGCCACCTGCCTGAGATCCCCGGCTGGAGCCTGGCCGCCCGCTACGTGCCCGGCGCCGACAGCGGGGTCGGCGGCGACTGGTACGACGTGTTCCACCTGCCCGGGGGACGTCTGGGCCTGGTGATCGGTGACGTCGTCGGTCACGGGCTGGGCGCCGCCGTGGTGATGGGGCGTCTGCGCAGCGCGCTGCGCGCCTACGCGCTCGAGTTCGACGACCCCGCCCACGTGCTCGCCAAGCTGGACCGCAAAGCCACCCACTTCGAGCACAACACGATGGCCACGGTCGCCTACGCCGTGCTCGACACCGCGAGCGGTCGCCTGGACCTCTCCCTCGCGGGCCACCCGGCGCCGGTGCTGGCCGTTCACGACCGGGACACCCGCCTGATCCGCGACGCCGTGGACCCGCCGGTCGGCTTCGACCTCGGCGTCACCGGCCGCCGCACCACCTCCGTCGACCTGCCGCCCGGAGCGCTGGTCGTCTTCTACACCGACGGCCTGGTCGAGCGCCGCGACGAGGACCTCGACGAGCGCTTCGACCTGCTGCGCCGGACCGTGACGTCCGTCCCGGCCGAATCCGCCTGCATCCGGATCATGTCCGACCTGGTCGGGGACCACCCCGCCACCGACGACATCGCCCTGCTGGCCGTGCAGCACGCCCCTCCCCCGGACCCCGGCCTGTGAGGTGCCGCCCCGTCGCGCCCGTCCGGCGGCGGTGAGGAGCGCCTGCGGCCGGGCCCTCAGGGCCGGTCGAGCAGGGGCAGGGTGAGGCGGAAGCAGGCGCCTTCGCCCAGGGCCGTGTCGAGCTCGACGTCACCGTCGTGGGCACGCGCCAGGGCGCGGGCGATCGCCAGGCCGAGTCCGGCGTTGGCACCGCCCGTGCGGTTGCGCGAGTGGTCGGCGCGGTAGAAGCGGTCGAAGACGCGCGCCGCCTGGTGGGCGGTCAGGCCGGGGCCCCGGTCCGCCACTTCGAGCACGGCACGGCCGCCCACCGTGCCCACGCCGATGCGGACGGCGGTGCCCGGCGGGGTGTAGGTGGCGGCGTTGCCGATCAGGTTCACGACGACCTGGCGC
>NZ_JBFAAX010001026.1:0-302 GCF_040639995.1 Actinosynnema sp. NPDC023658
GCACCCAGTACGGCCGGGTCCTGTCGGTCCTGCTCATGCGGTCGCCTTTCGGCTCCGTGACGCCCCGGGCTGGGGCTGTCATAAGACCGCGTGCACCGTGATCACCTCCGTGGTCGCTCCGGATCCGAACCTACGCCGTTCGATCAGAACTGGAGGGACCACCCGTTGATCCGGCCGACGTCCGCCGACGCGACGTCCCGGACGCGCAGCTTCCAGACGCCGTTCGCCACCTCGCCGGACGCGTCCACCACGTAGGTCGTCACGACGTCGTCCGCGCTGTCGCTGGTGCTGGAGTTCTTCAC
>NZ_JBFAAX010001026.1:310-1905 GCF_040639995.1 Actinosynnema sp. NPDC023658
CGCCGTGCCGTCCGGCGCGACGACGTCGATCACCACGTCGCCCCGGTAGGTGTGGGTGATGTCCACCCCGACCGCCAGCGCGGACGGCGCGTTGCCGGTCACCCCGGACACCGTGATGGGACTCTCCACCGTGGTCAGGTCGGGGATGGCCACGTCCGTCTGGTTCTCGAACCGCGGGCCGGGCGGGGTGGTCCCGGTGCCCGCCAACGTCCACAGCGCGGTGGCGATGGCGTCGCTGCTGCGGTCCAGCGCGGTGGCGTCGAGGTTGGCCGTCGTGTCGCACGAGCGGTGGTAGCAGCGGTCGAAGGCGACGCCCGCCGAACCGCCCCACTTCTGCGCCTGCGCCGCGGTCTTGATGGTCTCCGCGCCGGTGAACGTGCCGCCGACCGGGATGCCGGCCCGCGCGAACGCCGCGTGGTCGGACCGCCCGCCGACCGACGTCAGCTCGGTCGGCACGCTGAACGCGGCCTCCAGCGTCTGCTGCAACTGCAACGACCCGCTGGGCTGACCCGAGGCGCTGTAGACGAAGTAGCCGGGGTTCGGGGAGGCGATCATGTCGAAGTTCAGGTACGCCTTGATCTTCGACCGCTCGGTCGTCGGCAGGTTGTCCAAGTAGTAGGTGGAGCCGATCAGGCCCAGCTCCTCCGCGCCCCACCAGCCGAACCGGACGTGCTTGCGCGGCGCCAGCTTCTCGCGGGCCGCGGTGAGCGCGATCTCCAGCAGTCCGGCCGAGCCGGAGCCGTTGTCGTTGATGCCCGGACCCGCGGTCACGCTGTCGAGGTGGCCGCCGAGCATCAGCACGTCGTTCGGGTCGCCGCCCGGCCAGTCCGCGGTCAGGTTGTAACCGGTCGCGCCGCTGCTGGTGAACTGCTGCACGGACGTCTGGTACCCGGCCGCGTCGAGCTTCGCCTTGACGTGGTTGACCGACGCCAGGTAGCCGGGCCGACCGTGCGCCCGGTTGCCGCCGTTGGCGGTGGCGATCGCCTGGAGGTCGTCGAGGTGCGCCCGGACGTTCGCCAACGAGATGTCGGGCGCGGCCGACGCGCGGACCGGCGCCGCGGTGGCGACGGGTGGGCTGAGCAGGGCGGCGGCGAGCAACAGGGCGCTCGCCGCGGTGGTCGTCCTTCGTGAGGACATGGCTGCCTCCGCAGGGTGTAGGGATGGCCACGCACGAGCGTGCGGGCTCCCGACACCGCCGCGGTAGCGGCTTACGTCGTGGCGCGTTCGGACGCAGACCCCTGGCCTCTGCGAACTCGATAACGTCAGTGTTGAATGAAAAGCTACTCCTGGGCGCGCTGGGCACGCGCGCGCCGCTTGCCCTCGTGCATGGCCTGGACGCGGGCCACCGGGATGGTGTGCCCCTCCGCGACGAGGTCGTCGGGCAGCCGCTGCGGCGCGGGCATCCGGGAGTTCCACGGGTCGTCGCCGCCGAGCAGCGCCGCGGCGGTTCGCACGGTGAAGTCGGCGGGGGTCACGGAGTCGAGGTCGTCCCAGTCCACCGGGAACGACACCGTGGCGTTCGGCCGGATCCGCGGGCTGTACGCGGCGGCGACGGGCGCGCCGTACGCCCGCGTCGAGTCGAGGACCACCTGGCC
>NZ_JBFAAX010001027.1:0-302 GCF_040639995.1 Actinosynnema sp. NPDC023658
GGCCGCGCCGGGAACGGCCGAGTGCGCCACCACCGGCCCGGGGTGGATGACAATCGGCCGGTGACCGGTTTCGTCGAACAGCTTCGCGCGGTGGTCGACGGCGACGTGCTCGCCGACCCGGGGGACCGCGCCCTCTACTCCGCGGACGCCTCCAACTACCGCCACGTGCCCGCGGTCGTGGTGCGCCCCAGGTCGGTGGACGCGGTGGTGGCGGCGGTCGGGGTGGCCGTCGAGCACGGCGTGCCGATCACCAACCGCGGCGCGGGGACGTCGGTCGCGGGCAACTCGACGGGCGCCGGGGT
>NZ_JBFAAX010001027.1:312-1902 GCF_040639995.1 Actinosynnema sp. NPDC023658
GGTTGGTGGTCGACTTCTCCCGCTACCTCGACCGGGTGATCTCGGTGGACCCGGTCCAGCGCCTCGCGGTGGTGCAGCCGGGCGTGGTGCTGGACCGGCTGAACGACGCGGTCCGGCCGCACGGGCTGGTGTTCGGGCCGGACCCGTCCACCCACTCCCGCTGCACGCTCGGCGGCATGATCGGCAACGACGCGTGCGGCGCGCACTCGGTCGTGTGGGGCAAGACCAGCGACAACGTGCGCGCGCTCGACGTGCTGCTGCCCGACGGCCGCCGGTTCGACACCCGCACTCCCCCGCCGCTGGACCTGCCGGCGGTGGACCCGTCGTGGTTCCCCGCGCTGGACCGGCGGGTGTCGGGCTACCGGTTGGACGCGCTGCCGGACCTGACCAGGGCGCTGGTCGGCTCCGAGGGCACCTGCGCGACCGTGCTGGGCGCGACGGTGGAGCTGGTGGAGGCGCCGCCGCGCCGGGTGCTGGCGGTGCTCGGCTTCGACGGCCCGTACGACGCCGCCGACCTGGCTCCGGGGCTGCGCGAGCTGGACGTGCTCACGGTCGAGGGCCTGAACGCCGAGCTGGCCCGGGCGGCAGGCGAGGCCGGACGGCGGCTGCTGCCGCGTGGCGAGAGCTGGCTGTTCGTGGAGGCGGTGGAGGACGCGGTCGCGCACCGGGCCGCCGCGCTGGCGCCGCACTCGGTGGTGGTGACCGACCCGGCGCGGCAGCGCGCGCTGTGGCGGGTGAGGGAGGACGGCGCGGGTCTCGCGACGCGGACGGCCGACGGCGGCGAGGCGTGGTCGGGGTGGGAGGACGCGGCCGTGCCGCCCGAACGGCTGGGGGCCTACCTGCGGGAGTTCGACGCGCTGCTGGCCGGGCACGGCCGGCGCGGCGTCACCTACGGGCACTACGGCGAGGGCTGCCTGCACGTGCGGATCGACTTCGACTTCGCCCGCGGGCACCGGTCGTTCCTGGAGGACGCGGCGGACCTGGTCGTGGCGCACGGCGGGTCGCTGTCCGGCGAGCACGGTGACGGGCAGGCCCGCTCGGAGCTGCTGCCGCGGATGTACCCGCCGGCCGCGATCGAGGCGTTCGGGCGGTTCAAGGCGGCGTTCGACCCGGACAACCGGATGAACCCCGGTCGGATCGTCGCGCCCGCGAAGCTGGACGACGACCTGCGCGTGCTCGTCGCTCCCCCGGTGATCCCGACCCGGTCCCGGCTGGCGCTGCGCGCCGACGGCGGCGACCTGGCGGCGGCGACGCGGCGGTGCGTGGGCGTGGGCAAGTGCCTGAACACCTCCGGCGGCGTGATGTGCCCGAGCTACCGGGTGACGCGGGAGGAGAAGCACTCCACCCGCGGCCGGGCGCGGCTGCTGTTCGAGATGCTGGGCGGTGAGGTGGTGCGCGGCGGGTGGCGGTCGGAGGAGGTCCGCGACGCGCTGGACCTGTGCCTGGGTTGCAAGGGGTGCAAGCGGGACTGCCCGGTGGACGTGGACATGGCCACGTACAAGGCGGAGTTCCTGCACCACCACTACAAGGGGCGGGTGCGGCCGGCGGCGCACTACTCGATGGGCTGGCTGCCGCTGTGGTTGCGGCTGG
>NZ_JBFAAX010001028.1:0-1897 GCF_040639995.1 Actinosynnema sp. NPDC023658
GGCCGTGTGGTGGCTGGGGTGCGTCCAGCTCATCCGGGCGGCCTCGCCCACGATGTCGTACCGCGCGACGACGTCCACGGCGCCCGGCAGGGCGAAGCGCGGCGGCGACATCGGCACCGCCCAGTAGACCGGCAGGACGAGGACCATCATCGCGACCATCGTCCGGCGGACCTGGCGGTAGACGTCGGCGTGCCGGACGAACACCCACACCAGCACCCCGACGACGGCCAGGTAGTACAGCCGGTACAGGTACACCGCCAGGTGCGCGAGGACCGGGTTCCCGGTCAGCCCGCTGTTCGCGCTCGACTCGATGTCGAGGTGCACGGCGCGTTCCACGATCTGGAGGACCAGCGCATTGGCGTCGGCCGCCGCGAAGTCCTTGCCCACGGCGGCGTCGAGACGCAGGAACAGCAGGAACCAGAGCACCAGCAGGCCCAGTTCGACGAGCACGACGGGTCGCCCGCCGACGCGTCGGAAGAGCACGTCCGCCCACGTTCGCGCGGCCGGGCCCGACCGTCCGGGAGCGGCTGCCGCGGGCTCGTCGCCGGCCTCCACCGTCGGCGCGGGACGTCGACGTTCGCTGTCGGGCGGCGGATTCACGCGGTCACGATAGCCGACCGCCCCGGCCGACCGCGGTCACCGGCGACGGCACGCTCCCGGCCGTCGTCCGCCTGCCGCACAACGACATCCGGCCGCCGCTTCCGTCGGTGCGGCGGCCACGGCTGACCGCTCCCGGCGCCCTCCGGTCCGAGCGCAGGTCAGTCGACCGGCCCACCGCTGTGCCACGGCAGCACGGCGCCGAACCGCACCAGCTCGCCGTACGTCGACGGGTCCAGCGGGGCGAGGGCGAGGTCGACGATCGGGCGGGCCGCCTGCGCCGGGGTCTGCGCGCGGCTGAAGTCGGTGAACCACGGGCGTGACGCGCGGGTGTCCACCAGACCCGGGCAGACCGACGCCACCAGCGTGCCGTCCGCCAGGTCGCGTGGCCTGCGCTCCTCCGCGACCGCGCGGACCGCCGCCACCTGGGCGACCTTCGACGGCACGTAGATCCACTCCGGCCAGCCCTTCGCCGCCGCCGTGCCGTCGTGCACCGCCTCACGCCACTGCTCCACCACCGCCTCCACCTCGTCGAGGGTGACGCCGTCCAGCAACGGGCGCAGGTGGGCGGGCAGGTGGCCGCGGGAGCCCAGCGAGCTGGCCACGACCAGCAGCCGACCGCCCGCCGGGAGCGTCGGGCCGAACGACCGCAGCACCGCGTGCGTGCCGCCGTTCGCGACCGCCGCGAACTCGTCGACCTGCTCGGCCGGGGGCACGCCCGGCGTGAGCGGGCCGACGGCGTTGGAGATGACGATGTCGGTGCGGCCCAGCTCGGCGGCCAGCGCGGCGATGGCGTCCGCGTCCGTGACGTCCAGGACGCGGCCCTCGACGCGGGCGGTGCCGTGGACGCTCTTGGCGGCGGTCGCGACGCGCTCCGGGTCGCGACCGGTGAGCAGGACGAGGTCGTCCGGGCCGAGCCGGTCGGCCAGCTCCGCGACGAGCGCGAAGCCGATGCCCTGGTTGGCGCCGGTGACGAGAGCGGTACGGGTCATGCCGGCCACGCTAGGAGTCCGCCGGCTCTGCGGCCAACGAGACTTCCGCAAGTCTGGTATGCGTGATCCTCATGGATGTGACCGTCACCGGCCTGCGGGTCCTGCGTGAGGTGGCCGAACGCGGCACGCTCACGGCCGCGGCCGCCGCGCTGGGCTACACGCAGTCGGCGGTGTCACGGCAGATCGCCGCGCTGGAGCACGCCGTGGGCGCGGTCCTGCTCGAACGCCGTCGCGACGGGGTGCGCCTCACGGACGCGGGTCACGTGGTGCTGCGCCGCGCGGTCACCGTGCTGGCCGAGCTCGACGCG
>NZ_JBFAAX010001029.1:0-1895 GCF_040639995.1 Actinosynnema sp. NPDC023658
GCGGTCGAGGCGGCCCGGTCGGTCGGGATGTCCGACCTGCGCGCCGCGGCGACCGCAGCCGCGTCGATCGGGGACGGACCACGGCGTTCGGCGCTCCTCGACCGAGCCCTCGACGTGATCGCGCACGTGGACTACCCCGAGGACCGGTGCTCGGCGTTGGCGGACCTCGCGGAAGCGGCCGGCGACCCCGATCGCGCGGCCTCCCTGCTCGACGCCGCGGCCCGGCTCGCCGCGACCATCACCGACGACGAGGTCCAGGCCGCCGCGCTGTTCCCGGTGAGCCGCGCGGCGGCCCGGTTGGGCGACTTCGCGCGTGCCGTGCCGTTCGCACGGGCCATCCGGACCGGACACCGGGACCGGGCGGTGGCCGAGGTCGTCCGGGCGATGGCCGCCACGGGCGACACCGACCTCGCCGAACCCCTCGCCCGGTCCATCTCCGATCCGCGCCTGCGCGCCTCGGCCCTCGTGGCGCTGGGATCGGTCGAGGAGGGGTACGCCCTGCTCCGCACCCTCACCGACCCGGACGAACTGGCGCGGGCGCTGGTCGAGGTCGCGGTCCGCACGTCGGTGGTCGGGATCTTCGGCAAGGCCGTGAAGGCGGCGGAGCAGATCTCGCACCCGTTCCACCGGGATCTCGTGCTGTCCGTCGTGTGCGAGGCCGCCAGCCGTGCCGGGTACCGCGAGTACGCCTCGACCATCGCGTTGATGATCAACGACATCCACTGCCAGAACACGGCGGTGGCCGCGTTGTCCGAGGCCGCGCTGGACCACGGGGACGTCGACCGGGCCCTGGCGCTCGCCCGTTCCCTGACGGACCCGCGCACCCGCGGGGAGCGGTTGGCCGCGGTGGTGGAGGTGGTGGCGACGGACGACCTCGTCACGGCGCGGGGGGTCGCGGACTCCATCGACCACCGGCCGAGCCGGGGGCGGGCGCTGGCCGCGCTCGCGAACGCGACCACCGGGGACGACGCGCTGCGCCTCGCCGCGTCGGCCATGGTGGTAGGCCACTGGACCTGCGCGCTCCGGGTGCTGCCCCGGCTGTCCCGACCGGCCCTGCGCGCCGTGCTCGACGAAGTGGCGACGGTCGTCGAGGACGGCACTCCGACGGAGCCGCAGGCGACCGTGCTGCCCGAACGCTTCCGCCTGACGCTCGCGCACGTGGCGGGGGTGCACGCGGGCGACACCGAGATCGATCTCGCCGGATGACCCCACGCAGGCAGGGAGGACGACACGGACGGGCCTCGGCTCAGCCGAGCGTGACGCGCTCCGGAGCTCGCGGGGGGTTCGACCGGCACGGAGGTGGCCAGTCCGTCGGGCAGGTGGTCGACCTCAGGCGGGTGGGAGTTCGATCCGCACCGAGGCGCCGCGGCCGGTGGGGGAAGGGGTGAACCGCGCCGTTCCGCCGAGGGTCGCGACGGTGTCGGCCACGATGGCCAGCCCGAGGCCCGAACCGGGTAGGCCGCGGGCGTCGGGGGCACGCCAGAACCGGTCGAACGCCTGCCGCCGGTGCTCCGCGGGGAGACCCGGTCCTTCGTCGGTGACGGTGAGCCACCCCGAGGCGGACCGGACGGTCACGGTGGATCCGGCGGGAGAGAACTTGGCGGCGTTGTCGAGCAGGTTGAGCACGCTGCGCTCCAGCGCCGCGGCGTTGCCCACGATCGACCACGACTCCCGGTCGACGTCGAAGACGTGGTCGTGGGCGCGGCTGCGCGCGCGGCGCACGGCGCGGTCGACGACCTGCGCCACGTCGAGGCGTTCCCGGGCCAGCTCGCGCTCGTCGCGGGCCAGCACGACCAGCTCGGTGACCAGGTCGCCGAACTCCGCGCTCTGGGCCTGGAGCCGGTCGAGCACCCGGGCCCGTTCGTCCGCGGGCAGCGGGCGCCCGGTGCGCTCGC
>NZ_JBFAAX010001030.1:0-1894 GCF_040639995.1 Actinosynnema sp. NPDC023658
GTGCCGCGTGGTTCCTGTGGGGCGGTTGGCTGGTGGTCACCTCACTGGTGTTCAGCTACGCCAAGGGCATCTTCCACCCCTACTACACCACCATGCTCGCGCCCGCCGTCGCCGCGATCTGCGCCGTGGGCCTGGCGCGTTCCTGGCGTGCCTACCGGTCCGGGGGCGTCGGCTGGGTGTTGCTGCCGTCGGCGGTCGTGGTGACCGCGGCGTGGGCCTGGGTCCTCGCGTCCCGTGAACCGGCCTGGCACGGGTGGGCGCGCTGGGCCGTGCTCGTGGTCGCCGCGGTGGCCGTCATCGGCCTGGTGGCGGGCCGCCTGGCGCCGGGCGGTCGTGCCCTCGGCCGGCCCGCGCTGCTGCTCGGTGTGGTCGCGGTGCTGCTGGTCCCCGCGGTCTGGTCGATCGGCACCGCAGCCGAGAAGAGCGACAACGGGGTGATGCCCGCCGCCGGACCGGCCGGCGGCTACGACCTCGGCGTGCTGGAGGACCTCCTGTCGACCGGCGCGAACCCGCGGGCCGGCCTCCCGGGCGGGATCCCGGGCGTGGGCGGCCGAGCCGAGCTCACCGACGATCAGCGCCGCGTCCTGGACTACGCCAGGGAGAACGGCGAGGGCGTCGAAATCACCCTCGCCGTCAACGCCCCTGCGCCGATCGCAGCGGCCTACGTCATCGGCTCGGACGACACGGTGATCGGCATGGGCGGGTTCACCGGTCTGGACGACGCTCCTTCGGTGGACCGGCTCCGGAAGTGGACCTCCCAGGGCAGGCTGAGGTTCGTCCTCAGCGACCCCGACGGCACGGGCCCCGACGACAACCCCCTCCGCGCACGGCGCCGGTGGATCGAGCAGAACTGCGCCGAGGTCGACCCCACCGCGTACGGCGGGACGATCGGAGCAGGGGAACCGGCCGGACCGCTGCGCCCACCGCGGACCCTCTACGAGTGCCGCCGCTGACCCGGACGGGTGGTGGGCCGGGGCAGCACCGCGGCTCACGAGGTCCAGCGTCATCAGCGGCCGACGGGGTGTAGCTGCTGGTGCTGCCACGCGAGATTGTTCGTGCTGCGCCGGACGGATTCGCGCCAGCGGTTGATCAGCCGCTGATCACGCCGAAGGCGATGCCGAGCATCGCGGTGTTGTAGATGAACGAGAGCACGCCGTGCGCGAGGATCCGCAGCCGCATCCCGGAGGTGCGCGACTCGACGTCGGAGACCGCGAACGTGGTGCCCACGGTGAACGAGAAGTACGCGAAGTCGATGAACGTCGGGTGCTCGGTGTCCGGGAACACCAACAGCTTGTTGGGCAGGGCGCTGTAGTAGGCCTGCGCGTAGCGGTCGGCGTAGCCGAAGTGCAGGATCGCCCACGCCAGCAGCACGGCGAGCACACCCGCGGCCTTGCCGAGCACCGCCGCTGGGGTGCCGTCCTCGATGAGCACGATGGTCAGGCCGGACGTGATCCCGACGATGCTGGTGAACAGGGTGAACAAGGTGCCGCTGCGGCGGCCCAGCGCGCTCTTGACCCACGCGCCCTGGTCGTCGCCCGCCCGCTTACTGCGACTGAGGCGGATGACGCGGATCGTGAGGTAGACGACGGCGATGAGGTCCCACAACGCGATCCACCTGGTGTCGTCCACTTCTGCGAAGAAGAGGGGGACGCCGAGCAGGGCGAGCGTGCTCTCGAGGATCCGGGACAGCACGGTTGACGGGCTGAAGCGCATGTCTTTCCTTCACTGGAACGGCAGGGGCGTCGCCCACCTCGTCCGAAGACGACGGTCACTCCGAGGGAACGACGTGGGGAGAGCCCTGGCCCCCCGAGCGTCTGCTCACGGGGGCGGGGGGGGGGGGGGGTGGGGGCGCGGGGGGTGAGGTGGGCGGCGGGGGGGGGGGGGGGGAGGGCCC
>NZ_JBFAAX010001031.1:0-1892 GCF_040639995.1 Actinosynnema sp. NPDC023658
CCGCCACCGGCCGCTCCCCCGCCGCGTCGCCGCCGCACGTCGTGGTGGCCCTACCTGCTGATCGCGCCGACCCTGCTGGCCACCGGGTTCCTGCTGGTGTACCCGTTGGCGCGCAACGTGCTCATCTCGGTGCAGGAGTTCGGCCTGCCTCAGCTCGTGCGCGGCGACGCGCGGTTCGTCGGCCTGGCGAACTACGCGCGGGTGGTGACCGACCCGGAGTTCTGGTCGGTGGTGCGGCGGACGCTGGCGTTCACCGCGGTCAACGTGGTGCTGATCATGGTGCTGTCCACCCTGGTCGCGCTGCTGCTGGTGCGGCTCGGCCGGTGGGCGCGGCTGCTGGTGATGTCCGGGTTGGTGCTGGTGTGGGCCACGCCGGTGATCGCGGCCACCACGGTGTTCCAGTGGCTGTTCCAGTCCCGCCTGGGGGTGGTCAACTGGGTGCTGGTCGAGTCGGGGTTCGAGGGCTTCCGCGACTACGCGTGGTTCGCCGACGGCCCCGCCACGTTCGCCATCCTGGTCGCGCTGATCGTGTGGCAGTCGGTGCCGTTCGCGGCGCTGTCGCTGTACGCGGCGATGGTGACCGTCCCGGGCGAGCTGTACGAGGCGGCCCGGATGGACGGCGCGGGGGCGTGGCGGGTGTTCGCCTCCATCACCTTTCCCGTGCTGCGGGCCATGTTCGGGCTGATCACCTGCCTGGAGGTGATCTGGGTGGCCAAGGCGTTCGTGCAGATCTGGGTGATCTCGCAGGGCGGACCGGGCCGGGCCACCACGACGTTGCCGGTGTACGCCTTCCAGGTCGCGCAGTCGTTGCAGCGCTACGATCTCGGCGCGGCGGTGTCGATGCTCATGGTGCTGCTGCTCGTGCTCGTGCTGCTGGCGTACTTCCGGCAGATGTACCGGCAGGAGGAGCTGTCGTGACGGGCCGGGTGCTGCGCGGGCTCGCGGCGCTGGTCGTGTTCGCGGTGTCGGTGTTCCCGGTGTACTGGATGGTGCTGACCGCGTTCAAGCCGACCCGCGACATCCAGGCCGAGACCCCGACGTTCCTGCCGCTGTCGTTGACGTTCGAGCACTTCGGCACGGCCGTGGCGGCGCGGGGCTTCTGGTCGTTCTGGCGCAACAGCGTCGTGGTCGCCGGCGGTGCCGTGCTGCTGGCACTGGTGGTCGCCCTGCTGGCGGCGTTCGCGGTGGCGCGGCTGCGGTGGAAGGGGCGGCGGGGGTTCATCCTGATGGTGTTCGTGGCGCAGATGACCCCGTGGGAGGCGCTGCTCATCCCGATCTACGTGATCGCGCGGGACACCGGGATGCTCGACACGCTCTGGATGCTCACCCTGGTCTACTTCATGATCACCCTGCCGTTCACGGTCGTGACGCTGCGCGGGTTCCTCGCCGCGATCCCGGTCGACCTCGAGGAGGCGGCGCTGGTCGACGGGTGCTCGCGCGCCCAGGCGTTCCGGCGGGTGGTGTTCCCGCTGCTCGCGCCGGGTCTGCTGGCGACCTCGCTGTTCGGGTTCATCACCGCGTGGAACGAGTTCGCCTTCGCCAACGTGCTGATCATCAAGGACCAGGACGACCGCACGCTGCCGGTGTGGTTGTCGTCGTTCAGCAACACGTTCGGCACGGACTGGGGCGCCACCATGGCCGCCTCGACGCTGTTCATGCTGCCCGTGCTGCTCGTCTTCCTCGTCCTCCAGGGCCGCGTGACGACCGGGATCGTCGGCGGCGCGGTCAAGGGCTGAGAGCCACCAGGGGGTGCACGTGATCGTCCCACGACCGACGCGGCTGGTCCGCAGGCACGGCCGGTTCGCGCTCGACCGCGACACGGCGGTCCGGGCCACGCCCGGCGCCGAGGGCGCGGCCCGGCTGCTGCGCGCGCTGGTGCGGCCGGCCACCGG
>NZ_JBFAAX010001032.1:0-590 GCF_040639995.1 Actinosynnema sp. NPDC023658
CCGGCGCACGCGTCGGACTACCTGATGGTCACGCTCGTGGCGACGCCGGAACGGCTGGGCGTGCCGGACGACGAGCTGTTCGCCCTCCCGCCGGAGGGGCTGCGGGAGGTCTGCGTCGAGGCGATCACCGACTGGCACCCGGCGCTGCGGGAGCTGTTCGCCCGCGCCGACCGGGAGACCTTCCTCCCGATCGCGCTGCGCGCCGGTGAGCGCGTCGACGCGTGGGAGCCCGGCCCCGTCACGCTCCTCGGTGACGCCGTCCACACCATGCCGCCGGCCGGGGGGGGGGGGGCCCGCCCCCCCCCCCCCCCCCGGCCCCGTGACGAGGCTGTCGCCGTCGATCAGCAGGTGCAGACGCCACCGTTGTTGACGCCGGCCACGCCGTTGGCGCCGACCAGACCGGAAGCGCCGTTGGGGTTGGTGATGGTGTTCACGCCGGTGCCGCCGTTGACGGTTCCGGCGTTGCCCGTGCCTGCCGCACCCGCGGCACCGCCCAGGCCGCCCGCGCCGCCGGGACCTGCGCACCCGGTGCCACCGTTGCCACCGGCACCGCCGTTGCCGCCGTTTCCGCCGGGGTGGGTGTAGGTGTC
>NZ_JBFAAX010001032.1:600-1892 GCF_040639995.1 Actinosynnema sp. NPDC023658
ACCAAGCCGCCGGCCGGCGGTGTCGGCGCCACCACCGCACTCCAGGACGCCGCGACGCTCGCGGGCGAACTGCTCTCCGCGGCTCGGGGCGAGCAGTCGCTGGTGGACGCGGTCGCCGCCTACGAGCGCGTCATGCTCCCCCGCGGCTTCGACACCGTCGACGACTCGCTCCACCTGGCCCGCCGGATGTTCGCCGTGGCCGGCTGACCGCCCTCAGCCCGTCCCCGGAGCGGGGGGTGGTCCGAACTCCGCCCCGGGGCGGGCAGGGGGCACAAGGTCCGCGACGTCCAGCGCGCCACCCCGGTCGAGGGCCTCGTACCACCGCTGGTCACCGAGCCGGTCGAGGAGTTCGGCGCGGGTGCGCCCCACGGCCGGTTCGTCGACCGCCGGCACCGGGACACCGAGGTCGTCGCGCAGCGCGGTCGCCAGGCCGGTCAGCTCGGCGGCGCCGGTCGGGTCGCCCAGCGCGAGGTGCCCCTGCGCCAGGGCGTCCAGGACGCTCGCCTGCCGCCACCGATCGCCCAGGTCACGGTGGACGGCCAAGCTCCTGCCCAACGTGGACAGCGCGCCCTCGACGTCACCGGCGGTCAGCAGCAGCATCCCGAGCAGGTGGTCGGCCCAGGCGATGCCCTCGCGGAAGTCCAGCGCGGTGAACACGGTCATGGCCTGCTCCGCCAACCACCGCGCCCGCTCGTCCTGGCCGCGGTGCCACGCGACGAACGCCAGGTGCACGCGGACGGACGCGGCGTTCTCCGGGTCGTCCAGTGCGCCGTACGCCCGCAAGGCGCGCTCCAACAACGGTTCGGCGGTGTCCAGGTCGCCCGACAACCACGCCGTGAAGCCGGTCGTCTGCAGGACGTCGGCCTTGCCCGGCGCGTCACCCGCGGCCTCGCACCGGGCGAGCGCCTCGGCGTACCGGACCCGGGCGTCGGCGTAGTCGCCCCGCTCGCAGGCGATGGAGCCGAGCAGGCGCAGGCAGCGCGTCTCCGCGCTCGGGTAGGGGAGGGCGGCGGGGGCGGCCTCCGCGAGCCGGGCGGCCTCGGCGTAGGAGCCCTGGAAGTGGGCGAGGAAGGCGGCGGCCAGCTCGGCGGGGGCGCGTTCCGCCGGGGTCAGCCCGGGACGGCGGGCCAGGGCGTCGAGCAGCCAGCGGCGGCCCTCGGCGTGGCGCCCGCGCAGCCGGCAGTTGGGGGCGAGGGTGACGGCGAGGCGCAGTTCGTCGGGGTCGTCGGTGGCGGCGTACCAGGCCAGGGCGGCGCGGAGGTTCTCGTGGTCGGCGGCGAGGCGCTCGGCCC
>NZ_JBFAAX010001033.1:0-1891 GCF_040639995.1 Actinosynnema sp. NPDC023658
GGCGCCGGAGAGGCCCGGGGGGTTCGACGACGCCGCTCGGGGAGTCGTGTGCCACCGCGGGAGGAGGCGCGATCGTCCGCTCCGACGGGGCGGTCACGACGCGATCTCGTCCTCGTAGGGGCGCACTTCCCGTCGTGGGTCGCGTGCCGCCGCCTGCGGGCCGAGCACGCCGCGGTCGACCTGCGGGTGCTCGACCGTCCGCCACCCCGCGTGGGCGGTGGCGCCGACACGCCGGACAGCGACGTTGTTCCACTCCAGGAGGTCCGCGACGGTGGCGGTCGAGCAGGGGTCCGCCGCGGCGCGCAACGCGGCCCGGGCGGCGCCACCCGGGGTGGCCGGCGGGATCACCAGCAGCCGGGTCCGGGCGCGGTCCGGTCCGATCATGGTGACCGTGTGGGGCTGCGAGGTCCGGAAGCCCTCCATGCGCACCACCGCGTCGCCCACGGGGAGGCGGCGTCCGACGACGTCCCACGCGTCGAGGTCGTAGGAGACCCGCAGCACGGGCCTGCCCAGCGCGGCCATGGCCGTGATCAGCGGGGGGAACTCGGTCGTCGGGTCGTTGGACCGCGGCCACCAGCCGCCGTCGACGGAGCCCGGCGCGGCGGTGGGCGGTTTCACGGTCCACCGGGACCGGCGCGCTGTGGTCGGGTCGGTCGTGGGGGGACCTGACTGGTTCGAGGTCAACTCGGCGTTCCCGCCTCCGGCCGGAGCGGCCGGACTCGTGGTGCGCCCAAGGCGGTGCCGGCTCGACGCCGGCGCTCGATGCGCCCTCGGTACGTCCCACATTACGCCGGAGAACACGTCGAGAACGATTTTCTGGAATCTTTCCGGGCGAGAGGTGCGGGAAAGGATCCGAGTTCGAAAAGTGTCCCGGATCGGGTTTGGAATGGCCTTGTGCGGAGAGGACGGCCGCCGATACGCTCAATACCTGCTATTCGTCAGCCCGCCCGGACCCCGCGGACGCCACCCTCAGGCGAGGAGAGCCTCCGTGAGTGCCGACGCCCGAAGTGCCGCTCGACCGCCGTCACCCGCAGTGGCGACCCCGCTGCCCGGCGCACTCCTGGAGGTGGCGGTGCGGCCCCTGTCGCCCCGCACCCTGCTGTGCGCGGTGTCCGGTGTCGTGGACCTGTTCACCGCACCCCACCTGCGCGACCGGCTCCTGGGGCAGATCCGCTCCGGCGGTCCGGACCTGGTGGTCGACCTCGGCGAGGTGGGCATCCTCAGCGCGGCCGGTCTCACCGTCCTGGTAGAGACCCGGGCGGCGGCCGAGGCGTCCGGGGTGGGGCTGTGCGTCGTGGCCCGGACCCGTCCGGTCCTGCGGGCGCTGGCCGTCACCGGACTGGACGTCGAGTTCGAGGTGGTCCCCCACGTCGACGGTGTGCCGCGCGAAGGTCCCGATCAGCTGTCCGCGCGGGCCGGCGTCAGGCCCGGTCGCTGATGTTCCCCTGGCCTGACTTGCCGTAGGTCGCACCGCTCGACTCGACGGAGCACAGACAACCGCGGTGCAGTCCGCCCGTCCGGGTCGCGGCGCAGAACCGCCGTGCGAGGGGGTCGTGGGCGTCCGCCGGGTGCGGGCACGCGGGGCAGGACGGCTCGGCCTGCACCGCGCTGTCGGGTGCCAGGGGATCGAGCAGCACGGGTGTGGTCGTCATCGGTCCGTCCTTCGTGTGGTTCGAGCGTGGGTCCGATGCACTGCCGTCGCCGACGTCGAGTCGCGTACGGGAAATCCTTCGGCCTGGCCGGCGGGAACGCATCGGATGAGAACGACTTCGCCGAGGGCTGGAGCGACACCACCAAGCGTACTCCGAATACCCGACCGGTTGTCGTCGGGCGTCATTCCCGTCATTTCCCGGGTGAGTCGCTTCCGCGGCACACCGCTCGGGGCACACCG
>NZ_JBFAAX010001034.1:0-1890 GCF_040639995.1 Actinosynnema sp. NPDC023658
CGCCTGGTACGGGCGGGAGGCGGAGAGCTACGTCGACCGCAAGGACGGCACGCCGATCGGCGTCCACTCGTCCACCGTGGACCAGCAGTACGTCGACTACCACCGCCCGCAGGACCACGGCAACCACACCGACTCCCGCTGGGCCCTGCTCACCGACGGGCGCACCGGCGGCCTGCTGGTGGCCGGCGCGAAGGACGTCAGCGTGTCCCCGTACGACGACCTCGACCGGGCCGCGTACCCGTTCCAGCTCCAGCGCAACAAGGGCTGGGTGACCCTGCACGCGAGCCACGCCGTGACGGGCGTCGGTGACACCCCCAACCCGGTGCGCCAACGCAACCAGGTGCGCCCGGACACCACCTACGAGTACACGCTCACACTGCGCCCGCTGACCGTCCCGGAAGCACGCTCGGGCCTGCCCGCCGGAGCGTGAGCCCGACGTGACGCGGGAAGGACCGGGTTCGTCGGGTGCGCCCTGCCCGACGAACCCGGTTCACGGCCGTCACACCGCCGCGTCCAGGCGTCGGCGCTGCTCGGCGGTCAGCTCCAGCGACACCCCGGCGACGGCTTCGTCCAGCTGCTCGACCGTGCTGACGCCCACGACGGGGGTGACCGCCGGGTGCTGCCCGGCCAACCACGCCAGCACCACCTGGTTGCGGCCGGTGCCGGTCTCGGCGGCGACCTCGTCCAGCGCGGCGAGGCGGCGGGTGGTGCCGGGGTGGTCGTACTCGGCGGACAGCGGCTTGTCCGGGCGGCTGTAACCACCGCTGAGCAGCGGCGTGTACGACCACAGCGCCACGTCGGGGTGGTGTTCCAGGTAGTGGAGCACCTCGTCGGTGACGACGCCGAACCGGTGCGACACGGTGGGGCGGGTGCCGGGCCGCGGGGACAGGTAGGTGTGGTGCTGCTGCACGGCGGTGAAGCCGGTGCCGCCGCCGGCCCGCGCGAGCTGCCGCGCCCGTTCGACCTGCCAGATCGGGTAGTTGGAGCAGCCGAGCCGGTCGACCACGCCCGCGGCCACCAGCTCGTCGAACGCGGCGACCGTCTCCTCCAGCGGCGTGGCCGGGTCGGGCATGTGGGCCCAGTACAGCTCGACGCGGTCGGTGCCGAGCCGCCGCAGGCTGCCCTCGACCGCGCTCTTGACGGCACCGGCCGAAAGGCCTTCGGACCGCCCGTCCGGAGTGGGCGCGGCACCCACCTTGGTGCTGATCCGGACGCGGTCGCGAAGCCCGGGTCGGGCAGCGAGCCAGCGCCCGATCACGGTCTCGCTCCGACCACCGGCACCCGAGGGGTCCACCCAGAACGCGTAGGAGTCGGCGGTGTCGATCCACACCCCACCGGCGTCCACGAAGCGGTCCAGCAGCTCGAACGACCGGCGCTCGTCGGTGGTCGTGCCGAACCACATGGCGCCCAGCGCCAGGTTGTCAATCATGACCGTCACGGTAGGACGATCCGGCTCGGCATTACGCTCCAATCCCGTGGTGGTTTCCCGGACCAATTTCGCGTGGGCGACGTTGCTGGACCTCGGCTCGCGGGAGCGCGGGCGCCTGCACGACCGCGTGGCGCACGCGTTGCGCACGGCGATCCGGGACGGCCGGCTGGCGGAGGGCGCCGCCGTGCCACCGAGCCGGGCGCTCGCGGAGGAGCTCGGCTGCTCGCGCTGGGTCGTGACCGAGGCGTACGGGCAGCTCGTCGCCGAGGGGTACCTGTCGGCCCGGGTGGGTTCCGCGACCCGGGTGTCGTGGTCACCGGAGACCCCGCCGGCGAGACACCGCCCGCAGCGCGCGCCGGCCGTGACCGACCGTCTGCTCCAGCAGGGCGGTCAGCACGTTCATGCCGAGCCGACCCGCGAGTAGCCAGGTGTCCGGCCTGGAGGTTACGGTCAGCCACAAC
>NZ_JBFAAX010001035.1:0-1883 GCF_040639995.1 Actinosynnema sp. NPDC023658
GGCGGGGGCGAGCACCCCGGCCGGGCGCGCGGCGGCCGGCACCACGTCGCTCATCCAGCGCGTCGCCGGGTCGAGCCGGGCCACCAGGTCGTCGGCCAGGACCTTCATCCGGGCCCCGGTCGCCTCGTCGGGCGCCTCGAACATCATCAGGTGCCGCTCGGGGTCGATCGGCGTCGCCCGCACCGAGTCGGCGTGTTCCGGCGCCGCGGGCGGGCGGACCCACATCCCGGCGGGCACCACCTCCACCACCGCGTCGGGCGCGTACCAGTACACCGCCGGGCCGACCTCGGACACGCCGTGCACGGGCGGCCGGTGGCTCACCAGCCGGGGCGGCGGGGTGACCCCGGCGGGCTGCGGGGTGTAGGCCAGCTCGCGGGCGGCGCTGCGCCAGCCCGGCGCGCCGTCCGCGCGGATGGTGTAGACGTCGGGGTCGACCACCGAGCCCACGGGCAGGCCGGTGTACCAGACCAGCTCCTCGCCGATGAAGTTGGTCAGCGCCTGCTCCGAGGAACCGCCGTCCGAGTCGGACAGCCGCCCGTAGCGCAGCAACCGCGTCCTGGCCCTCAGCTCGGCGGAGAGGCCGACCCAGAAGCGGGCCACGTCGTCGAACGAGATGGGCGGTGCGTCGGGGCAGCCGAGGACCAGGGCGAGCAGGTCGGGCTGGCACGGCAGGTTCTCCTGCAACCGGGCTCGGTGCACCCGCAGCTGCCCGTCGTCGCAGGCGGGCCTGATCCACACCCCGCCGCCGAGCGGCTCGGCGATGCCGGTCGCGCTGGTGGCCAGCGCGTCGGCCACCACCTCGGACTCCCAGTTCGGCTTGGGGAACCGCTTGGACTCCCAGCGCGGCGGCTTGCCCGGCTGGAACCTGATCCACCCGCTGTTGCGGCCCGCGTCCACGAACAGCGAACCGCCGGCACCCGGCAGGATCGCGCCGTCGGGGGCGATCACCGGCCGGTTGAGGCGCTCGGCCAACCACTGGCCGGCCAGCGCGGTGGTCTCCCGGGACCGGCCGCCGATGACGATCCGCACCCCGCGCCGGGGCCGGGGCATCAGGTCCGCCACCGATTCCCAGGCGGAGAACGGGCTGCCGGTGGGGAGGTCGACCACGACGAGGTCGTGGTGGGGGTCGACGGCCACGACGAGGGCGAGGTTGCGGGCCTCGGTCGTCAACTGGTCCCGGGGGTGGACCACCAGCGCGTTGCCGATCATCCGGCTGGTCATCTCCACGCCGCCGCGTCGGCTGGTCATCAGGCTCACGTCAACTGCCTCCCTTTTCCACCACGCCGAGGGCGCCGCGGGCGAGCGCGGGCCCACTGGGCACCGCGGCCAGCACGTCGGCCGCCACCGGCGTCGGCACGACGCCGCCGAACCCCAGCGCGGCCACCGAGCCGTCGTCGGGCAACGAGTACTTGACACCCCGATCGGTGATCAGGAAGCGGTCCGGCTTGCGCCCCTCCGCCACGGGCACGGCGGCGGCCAACACCCCCGAGGCGGGCTTCAGCCGGATGGCGGCGGTGTCCGCGGTGGCCTGGGCGGGGCTGTGCCCCGGGTCCGCGGTCACCAGTTCGCTGACCACCCGCGTGCCCTCGGGCCGCTGACGCAGGCAGAGCGCGCGCTCGGTCACCCCGTCCCGCACCAGCGACGAGGTCCCGGCGAAGTTCGGCAGGCGCGAGACCAGCGAGGTGTCGGCCGAGCGGGGCGCGGCGGCCAGCGCGGCGGTGTCCAGCGGGGTCGAGTCGCGCCGCAGCTTGGCCTGCACCAGCAGCGCCTCGACCCGCGAGAGCGGGGCGAGGCCGTCCCGGCGCAGCAGGAAGTGCTGGACGCCGCCCGCGGTGGCCTGCTCGAACAGGTCGCCTACCCGGTGCGGCTCGCCGGCGATCGAC
>NZ_JBFAAX010001036.1:0-1882 GCF_040639995.1 Actinosynnema sp. NPDC023658
GTCGGACGCCGCCCCTGGCGGGTGTGCCCCGCCAGGGGCCGTCCGGCACACCTGACCGCGTGCGGCGGCTCCCACCAGCCGGTCACGCCCTCCGGCCACTCCACCGCGGCCAGCGCGGCCTCCTGCTCGGGGTCCGGACCGTCCACCTCGCGCAGGAACAGGTCGTACCAGCCGGTGGAGAGGCCGAGGCCGCCGGCGGCACTGGGAACTTCCACAGAACCCGGCAGGCCGAACACGGGGTGCAGCAGCCGATCCGCGATCGCCACCACGCCCAGGCCCTCGGGCCACTCGACCCACCACCGGTCGCCCTGCGCCAGCGCGCGCACCCACGGCGCCGCGCTGAACAGGTGGTACCGGCGCAGCACGGCGCTGCCCACGCCGGTCGGGTACGGCGTCCCGGCCAGGTGCTCGCGCTCGACCGCGGTGAGCGGGCCGTCGATGAACGCGCTGCCCAGGTTGCGGCCCTTGAGCAGCGTGCGCACGTACTTCATGCCCTCGGCCCAGGCCCGCTCGTCCACGCCCGCGAGGTGCACGGCCGCGTCGAGCCCGACCAGCCGCAGCTCCACCGACCGCGGGTGGTGGGTGACCCGCAGGCCCGCCACGCCCGCCACCCACGACTCGTCGTGGCGCGGCAGCAGCTCGTAGAGCAGGGGTCCGAGGGCGTGCTCGGTCAGGTGCACGCGCGGGTGCGGTCCCGGCTCGACGGTGCGGAACGCGTGCGCGGGGCGCAGCATGCTCGCGGGCGGGCGCAGTTGCAGGTGCGCGCCGGCGTCCAGACCGGCCTGGAGCAGCACGCACTCCAGCGCGCGCTGGTCGTCGCCCTCCGCGTCGGGCAGGAACAGGCCGCGCACGTCGGCCTTGCCCCGCAGGGCGTCGACCACTCGTTCGCGGCGGTCGTCGGGCAGGTCGTGCAGCACGGCCTTCACCGCGGGCACGGCCTGGGTGAGGTTCTCCCCGGTGTAGCTCCGGCGGAGGTCGACCAGTTGCTCGGTCAACGACGATCGCGCCATGGCAGTCCTCGCTCCCGCCGCCCGGCTCGGCGCAACAAGGACGCGTCACGCGTCGTTCAACGGACTTCGGTGGTCCTCCATGGGCAGGGGTGCCCTCACCCCGCGGCGGATCAGCCACCCGGTTGCCGGGGAGTGGCTCCAGCCTCACGTCTGCCCACACACGCCGCTTCCGACGATAGCAAAAGCCCCGACCCGCGACTCCCCCGCGACGCGTCCGCGCCGGCCGCGTGGATGACACGTCGGGTGACATTGCCCGCACGGCCGCGCATCCCTAGCGTCAGGCGCATGGTGAGCGGGGCGGAGCGGTTGCTGGGCGTGCTGGCCGCGCACGGCGTCGAGGTCGTGTTCGGGCTGCCCGGTGTGCACAACCTGCCCTTGTGGGAGGCGCTGCGGACCTCCGGCATCCGGCTGGTCGGCGTCCGGCACGAGCAGACGGCGGTGTACGCGGCGGACGGCTACGCCCGGGCGACCGGGCGGCTCGGCGTCGCGCTGGTGACGACCGGTCCGGGTGCGGCGAACTGCCTGGGCGCGACCGGCGAGGCGTACGCGTCGGGGTCGCCGGTGCTGGTGGTCGCCACCGACATCGCGTCCACGCTGCGCCGTCCCGGCGAATACCGGGGCACGCTGCACGAGACGCGCGACCAGCGGGCGATGTTCCTGCCGGTGGTGAAGGGCGGCTGGACGCTGCGCGACGCGGAGTCGATCGGCACCTTCGCGGACAGCGCCGCCCTGCTGGCCACCACCGCGCCGCACGGTCCGGTGTACCTGGGCGTGCCGACCGACTTCCTCACCGCGGACGCCGGGGTGTGGAGCCGCATCCCGACCCGCGCGCCGTCGGTGCCGGACGTGACGCCGGGCGTGGAGCTGGTCGC
>NZ_JBFAAX010001037.1:0-1881 GCF_040639995.1 Actinosynnema sp. NPDC023658
GGCCCGCAGCCCGGCGAGCAGCAACCCGAGCAACCGACCGCGCACGGCGTCGGTCAGTTCGTCGGGGATGTCGGCGTGCTGGCGGATGAGGACGCCGACGATGACGATGATGTCCCCGATCCCGATGTCCGCGCGCAGCGTCCCCTGCTCCTGCGCGGTCTCGATGATGTGGTTGAGCGCCTGGTGCATGCCCTGCCGGGCCTCCAGCAGCTCGGGGTTCTGCTTGAGCACGTCGACCAGTTGCCTGCCGTACACCGCGAGCAGACCTGCGGTCCGCTCCTCGATGCTGCGGTTCATGAAGCCGACCAGCGCCTGCCAGCCGTCCCGCCCCTCGGCCAGTTCGGCCTCGGCCAGCTCGGCCTGACGCCTCATGCTGTCCGCGAGCACCGCGCGGATCAGCGCGTCCCGGTCGGGGAACCGCCGGTAGAGCGTGCCGACGCCGACGCCCGCCTCACGGGCGATCTGCTCCATCGGCAGCTTCGTCCCGCGCTCGGCGAACAGGGTGCGGGCCCGGTCGATGATCTGGTCCCGCTTGCGCCGCGCGTCAGTCCTGATCTCCATTGCTCCCCAACTCTCCGGGACACCCGAGGGTCACCGACGGTGATAGTGGACGGTTTTCTTCCACGTTGGTACGGTACTCCCATCTAAGTGGAAGAAATCCTTCCGCTTTCTTCCTCTCCCGATGGAGCCGTCCGATGAGCACCGATGGTGAACCCGTGTCCTTCCCGCTGCGCCGGACCTGCCCGTTCGCGCTGCCCGCCGAGTACGCCCGGCTCCGCGACGAGGACCCGGTCCCGCGCGCCGTCCTGCCCACCGGGCGGACCACCCGACTGGTCACCCGGCACGCCGACGTCCGCGAGGCGCTGTCGCACCCGCTGGTCAGCCCGGACCGCAACCGCCCCGGTTTCCCGCTGCCCGCCGCGTTCCCGCCGGAGACGCTGCGCAAGCTCAACCTGTCGCTGCTCGGCATGGACCCGCCCGGGCACACCTGGCTGCGCCGCCTGGTGATCAGCGAGTTCACCCACAAGCGGATGAAGGCGCTGCGCCCGCACGTCCAGGCGATCGTCGACAGGTGCGTCGACGACGTGCTGGCCTCCGGGCCACCGGTGGACCTGGTCCAGGCGCTGTCGCTGCCGGTGCCCTCGCTGACCGTCTGCGAACTGCTCGGTGTCCCGTACGCCGACCACGAGTTCTTCCAGTCGCGCGCCACTACCATGGTCAACCGCGACGCCGACCTCACCGAGCGGACCCGCGCCAACGCCGAGTTCGTGTCCTACGTCGACGGGCTGGTCACGGACAAGGAGCCCGCACCACCCGACGACCTGATCGGCCGGCTGATCAACCGCATGAGGGCGGCCGACCGGTACGACCACGAGACGGTGGTGGCCCTGGCCCGGCTGCTGCTGATCGCCGGGCACGAGAGCACCGCCAACATGATCTCCCTGTCCGCGGTGGCGCTGCTGGAGCACCCCGAACTGCTGACCGAGCTGGAGAACGAGCCCGACCTCGCGCCGCGCGCGGTGGAGGAGCTGCTGCGGTTCTTCAGCGTCTCCGACGTGGTGACCGCGCGTGCCGTGCTGGACGACATCGAGATCGGCGGCGTCACGATCCGGCGGGACGAGGGGCTGATCGCGCTCACCGCCGCGGCCAACCGGGACGAAGCGGTGTTCGACTCGCCTGATCGCCTTGACTTCCATCGCGACTCGCGCTCCCACCTCGCGTTCGGCTTCGGGGTGCACCAGTGCCTCGGCCAGAACCTGGCCAGGGTCGAACTGGAGGTCGTGCTCACCACCCTGTGAAAACGGCCCACTCCGGCACCCGGCCCGCCTCCTGCAACCTGGCGAAGTCCTCGGCCCGCGCGGGGTCCCGGTCGTGCACGTG
>NZ_JBFAAX010001038.1:0-1881 GCF_040639995.1 Actinosynnema sp. NPDC023658
GTCGGTGGTGGTGGTGCTCGACGTGGACGTGGTGTCGCCGGGGCGGGTCGACGACGGGCTGCGGGGATCGGTGCCGGGGGTGTCGGCGCTGCCGGTGCCGGGGTCGCCGGTGCCGGGGTTTCCGGTGCCGCTGTCGCGACCGGTGCCGGACGGGGTGCCCGACGGGCCGTCGACGTCGCCCCTCCCGCTCTGGAAGAAGCCGCCCTTCTTGATGTTCTTCGGGTCCAGCACGTCCAGGCCGGTGACCTTGCCGGCGAGCTTGCCGACCACCTTCATGATCTTCTCGAAGACCTCGACCAGACGCTTGAGCATCGGGGAGACCTTCTTGATCGTGTTCAGCAGGTCCTGGACGATCTTCGCGATCTTCGCGGCCCACTTGGAGATCGCGGTCACCGCCTGCGCCACGATCACCGGCGTGCCGAACCCGAGGCTGAACGCCGCCTCCAGCACCCACGCGATGAGCTTGCCCACCAGGTCCGCGATCAGGTCGCGGACCATCTCGCGCACGAAGCCGACGACCATGCCCATCAACCCGACGACCGTGCCGACCGTGCCGGCCGCGGACGCCGCACCGGTCAGCGCGTCACCGTGGACCTTGGAGTTGGCGTGGTAGGTCTCCGCGGCCGCGCCGGTCCAGCCCTCCGTGCCCCGCCGCACCGCCGAGTCGTACTCCTCGGCGATCTTGCCCAGCTCGGTGGCGACGTTGTTCCACGTCGTCGAGTACGACTCGATCACGGGCGGGTTGCCGGCCAGCCAGTCCAGCACGTCCTTGAGCGGCTGCATGAGCTCCATGAGGAACGACGCCGCCGAGGACAGCAAAGCGCCGAACGGGTCGAAGCCCATCGACGCGGCGTCCGCGGCCAGCCCGACCAGGCCCAGACCGCCTTCGATCCAGTTGCCGTCCTTGATGCCGTTGAACGTGTCCATCGCGGACTCCGCGATGGAGATCCCGGTCGCCCACCCGTTGTCACCGGTACCGGCGTTGAAGAACGCACCCGACTCCGCCGGCGGCGCGGCCACCAGAGGGTTCTCCCCCGCCATCGAACGTCCCCTCTCCCCGGTTCACCCCCGATGATGACGCAAAGTAGCTCCGGGAGGTTCCACTTCAGGACACCGGCGGCGAAGTCGCGACGTGATCCGCGCCGCTGCCCGGGTGGTCAGGGCCGGGGCGCGCACGCGGGCAGGGCGGTCAGCTGTCGGCTTCCCGCCGCTCCTGCCCGGCGGACCCGGTGAGGTGGTGGAAGGTGTTGGTCCGCCGCATCAACCGGTCCAGGAAGGAACCGCGGTTCTCCAGGACCAGCTCCCCGCCCGCAGTCGTCACCTCCCGGTGCACCCAGAGCAGCGTCGACAGGCCGTAGGAGTCGCAGAAGTCGACGCCCGCGCAGTCGAGCCGCAGCCGGCGCACGCCGTCCCGCGCGAGCAGGTCGCGCACGAGGGCGAGCAGTTCCTCGGCGTTCTCGAAGACGATGTCGCCGGACAGGACGATGCGGGCGGTGTGCGCGTCGTCGATGGCGAGGGTGCACTGGAGAGCTTGCGGGTTCATGCGGCCGGTCCGTGGTCGAGGGTTCGGGACAGCTCGCCGCGCGCGGCTTCGAGGATGCGCGTGGCACGCGGGAAGGCGCGCCGCTCGGCGGCGAGCAGGGTCAACGCGGGCGGCAGGTGCCGGGCCGGCACGCCGCGCGCGTCGAGGATCTCCGCCGTCCACGTCAGGAACCCGGTGAACAGCGTGTCGTCATCGGTGTAGAGGGCGGCGGCGAAGAAGTCCACGATGTGCGCCAGGTCCTCGGCGGTGTGCTGCCGCTGGACGTCGGTGTACCGCGCCATGGCGGGGATCCGCTGCTCCAGACCTCTGTAGACGGCCTTCACGAGCTGCCCGCTGGT
>NZ_JBFAAX010001039.1:0-1880 GCF_040639995.1 Actinosynnema sp. NPDC023658
ACCGACGGCGAGACCGCGTTCCACTCGCTGGACGCCGGGATCGACTGGAACGTGGTGTTCCTGCTGCTCGGCATGATGGTCATCGTCGGGGTGATCAAGCAGACCGGCCTGTTCGAGTACCTGGCCATCGCCGCCGCCAAGCGCGCCAAGGGCAAGCCGTACCTCATGCTCGTGATGCTGGTGACGATCACGGCGGTGGCGTCGGCGGCGCTGGACAACGTCACCACCGTGCTGCTGATCGCCCCGGTGACGTTCCTGGTGTGCGACCGGCTGGGGCTGAACCCGATCCCGTTCCTGATCGCGGAGGTGATGGCGTCCAACATCGGCGGCACGGCGACGTTGATCGGTGACCCGCCGAACATCATCATCGCCAGCCGGGCCGGGTTGTCGTTCAACGACTTCCTGGTGCACCTGGCGCCGTTCGTGGTCGTGCTGATGGTGGTGTTCGTGGTGGTGTGCCGGTGGCTGTTCCGCGACGCGTTCCGCTACGACGAGCAGCGCGTGGCCGAGGTGATGGCGCTGTCGGAGCGCGACGCGATCCGCAACCGGACGTTGCTGGTGCAGAGCCTGGTCGTGCTCGCCCTGGTGCTGGCCGGGTTCACCCTGCACAGCCTGCTGCACGTCGAGCCGTCCGTGGTCGCCCTGCTGGGCGCGGGGCTGCTGGTGCTGATCTCCGAGGTCACCACCGAGGAGGCCATCGCGGACGTCGAGTGGGAGACCCTCGTCTTCTTCATGGGCCTCTTCGTCATGGTCGGCGCGCTGGTCGAGACCGGCGTCATCAACCAGGTGTCCGAGGCGCTCGCGGACGCCGTGGGCGGGCAGCCCCTGGTGGCGGTGATCGCGCTGGCGGGCGTGTCGGCGGTGCTGTCCGCGATCGTGGACAACATCCCCTACGTCGCCACCATGGCGCCGATCGTGGCCGACCTGGTGGCCGCGCAGGGCGGCACGCCCCAGGCCGAGGCGATGTGGTGGTCGCTGGCGCTGGGCGCGGACCTGGGCGGCAACGCCACCGCGGTCGGTGCGAGCGCCAACGTCGTGGTCCTCGGCCTGGCCGCCCGCAACGGCACGCCGATCAGCTTCTGGCAGTTCACCCGCTACGGCCTGGTCGTCGCCGGGCTGTCGATGCTGCTCGTCCTGCCCTACCTGTGGTTGCGGTACTTCGTGCTCGCCTGAGGCCGCCGACCGGCGGTGGGCCGATCTGCGATAGTGGTCGTGATCGCCCGGTCGGTCCGCACTCCCGCGCGAAGGCGCTGCGCCGCACGGAGGTCCGCGAGCGAAGCTGATGACCAGCCCTGGGAGGGAGCCGCGTGGTGATCCGGGCGGATGAGGTCGTGGTGGGTGTCGACGGCACGGACGGCGCGGCGGGTGCGGCCGAGTGGGCGGCGCGGCAGGCGGTGGCGTGGGGCCTGCCCCTGGCGCTGGTGCACGGGTTGCGCTGGCCGGTCTACGACCAGGTGCACCTGCACCAGCCGGAGGGGGCGTCGGACGAGGAGTCGTTGCGGCGGTGGGCGGTGCACCTGCTGGACGGCCTGGCGGAGCGGTGTCGCGCCCTGGGGCCGGTGGAGGTCCGCACGAGCGTCGTGCCCGGTGACCCGGCGGACGTGGTGGCCCGCGGCGCGGACCGCGCGGCGTTCGTGGTGACGGGCCACTCGGGTGGTGGCGGTGTGCGGGGCGTGCTGCTGGGGTCGGTCGCGTCGCAGCTGGTCCAGTCGTGCTCACGCCCGGTCGTCGTCGTGCCGGAGCAGGCGTCCGGTGCGGCGGAGGGTCCGGTGGTGGTGGGAGTGGACGGCTCACCGGCCGGCGGTCGGGCCGTGCGGTTCGCCTTCGAGTTCGCGTCGCACGTCGGCGCCGACGACGTGCTGCTGCACGCGACGGGTGAC
>NZ_JBFAAX010001040.1:0-1880 GCF_040639995.1 Actinosynnema sp. NPDC023658
GGTAGAGGCGGGCCAAGCAGCGGCGGGCGAGACGGTGGCGGCGCAGGCAACGGTCGGCCAGGCGGCGGGCGAGGCGGTGGCGGGGCACGCAGCGACGGGCCAAGCGGCGGTGGGGCGAGCGGCGGTGGGGCGGGCGGTGGCGTTGGGGGCGGTCGGGGATGCGGAGGCAGTGGTGGCGGCCGTTCGAGGGCGGGAGGAGGCGTTCTCCCGCCTTGCCCGGCAGGTGAAGGGGTGGGCTCGGGCGCGGGGGCTCGACTCCGCGCCCTTCGGTGGGGTGCCGGGCCTGGGTTGGGCGGTGCTGGCGGCTCGGACCGCGCGCGAGTGGGACGGGCCGGACCTGCTGTCGGGCTTCTTCGCGACCTGGGCGGCGTGGGACTGGCGCGACCCGATCGGCCTGGTGTCCTCGCCCCCGCGCACCGGCGCACCCGTCACGATCATGACGCCGTCCGCGCACGTCCGCTCGTGCACCGACCAGGTCGGGCCGGGGT
This sequence comes from Actinosynnema sp. NPDC023658, assembly GCF_040639995.1. Lineage (NCBI taxonomy): Bacteria > Bacillati > Actinomycetota > Actinomycetes > Pseudonocardiales > Pseudonocardiaceae > Actinosynnema > Actinosynnema sp. NPDC023658. Next base: position 489 of record NZ_JBFAAX010001040.1, read on the forward strand.
TCCGGGACCTGCTGACCGCCGAGCTGTACCGGGCGTGGGAGATCACCGACACCGGCCGCGACGGCCTCTGCGCCCCGCCCGACGCACACCGCGCGCACGCCGCGTGGGCCCTGGTCACCGTGCCGCACGACCTGGTCGGCCCGGTGCGCGGTCGGATGCGGGCGCTGCTGTCCGCGTTGGAGGTGGCCGGCACGCCGGACGCGCACGCGTGGCCCCGACCGGTGCACCGGGGACCGGACCGGGTGCGGTTCGCGATCGGGCTGGGCCGTCGTCCGCCGTCCGCCGCCGTGCTCACCGACGTGGTCGGCGCGTGGCGGGGCGGGCTGCGCGGTGTCGAAGTCGTCCGGGTGGGCAACGGCGAAGTGCCCACCCTCCGCTGAGCCCGCCGGCCCTACGATCGGGTCGAAGGCCGACCGGAGGCAGGCGGATCCCGTGGAGTTCCAGGACGTGGTGCGCCGCAGGCGCATGGTGCGCCGGTTCACCGACGAGCCGGTGTCCGACGAGAGCGTGCGGCGGATCATGCGCAACGCGCTGCGCGGGCCGTCGGCCGGCTACTCGCAGGGTCAGGCGTTCCTCGTGCTGCGCGGCGAGGAGTCGGCGCGGTTCTACGACTCGGTCCACCTGTGGACGCACGAGTCGGTCAAGGCCGCACCGGTCGTCGTGGTCGCGTTCGCGGTGAAGGACGCCTACCTGGACCGCTACGCCGAGCCGGACAAGGGATGGACGGACCGCAGCGAGGCGCGCTGGCCGGTGCCGTTCTGGTACATCGACACCGGGATGGCCGTGCTGCTGGCCCTCCAGACCGCGGTCGACGAAGGGCTCGGCGCGGTGTACTTCGGCATCGGGGAGCCCGACTTCGACCGGCTGCGCGCGGAGTTCGGCGTGCCGGCCGACCACGTGCCGATCGGCGCGATCGCGATCGGCCACGCCGCCGAGGAGGAGATCTCGCCGGGCGCTTCGCCGCGGACCCGCAAGCGCAGGCCGTTCGACGAGGCCGTGCACTTCGGGCAGTGGTAGGCCCCCACGGTTCCGTCCCGCCACGGCCCCGTCCGGCCTCAGCCGCTGTGCAGGCCCGTGCCGCCGTCAGTCGACGTCGGAGCCGTAGACGCGGTCGACCGCGATGGTCACCAGCACCCGCCGGTCGGACACCATGACCGACCGGTACTCGTCCCAGTCCGGGTGTTCGCCCGCGGCGGCGCGGTAGTGCTCGACCAACGCCTCGACCTCGGGGCCGTGCGGGTCGGTGCCCGGCCCGACGAGCGTCGCCGTGCCTTCGGCGGTGACCCACATCCAGCCGTCGTCGCTGGTCACCTCCAGCGCGACCCTCGGGTCGCGGCGCAGGTTCGCGACCTTCGCGGTCCGCTCGGTGGTCGACACCCCGAGGAGCTCGGG
>NZ_JBFAAX010001041.1:0-1415 GCF_040639995.1 Actinosynnema sp. NPDC023658
GTCACCGCTGCATCTATTGCAGTGGGCCATTCGCCGCCGTGAGTGGTAGGGCCTGACCAAGTCGAACGACAAGCCCGGGAGGTGTGACGTCACTGGGACACGGCGTCGCCGGCCCATGCGCTCCCTGAGGGGACGGGACGTTTCGCTGAGCCGAAGCGTGCAGCGCGTGGGACGTTCCGGCATTGGCTCCGCAGCTGACCTCGCGGATCAAGATCGGATCCGGCCTGTGAGGTCTCGGCTTGTCGTGGCCTGACTGGTTATCGCACCCGAGGATTCGCGTCAGGTCGAGAGTGCTTGTCCGTGGGTGTAGGACAGGTCCGTCTGTGCCCAGGGGCAGTGGTCGTAGTCTGTGTAGTCCTCGACGATTTCCTCGTCGGGGACGATGTCGCGTAGTGCGAGGGCCCGGAACGGGTGTGGTGCGCCCACGATCAGCGGGAAACCGCCGTCGGCGCGCTGGACTTCCAGCAGTTGTCCACGCCGGCGTCCATCACGTCCAGATGGCCTTGTGCAGGTCCTTGGAGTCTCGGACGGGAGTTGTCGCTGTCGCATATGGATCTGGGTCCTGGTTTCGGCGAACCGGGCGGGGTGTCGTCGATGCTGCGGTTGGCTGATCCCGCTGGTCGGTTCCGCGGTGGCCGCTGGCAGATCACGCTCGGTCGGTGTGCGCCAGTGTTGCGCGGCTGCCCATGTCGTGCTCAGTTCCGGCTGGACGAGGGAGTTTCGGCATGCCCGGTTGGAGCGGTTGTCTCAGACCGCGGTGACGGCGGGCGCCTCGACCACCTGTCGCAGGACTGGGCCATCTGGGCGGAACCCACACGCCGCTGGTGAGTATGCGGGACTTCCTCGCGCCTTGGCACGCAAACCGAAATCTCCGCACCACCCGGCCCTGCGCCCGCGTGGTGCTCCGCACCATCCGACATGAAGGGCGCCGCGACACGGTCGCACGATCGCGATCAGCGATTCCGCCTTCCATTCAGATGTCCGTGGAGCGACTCGGCCGTCGCAAGCGGCCCGGCCTTGGACGATCCTGGCTGTGATCCGGAGCGAGTCCAGCGTCAGGGTCGGTGGCGCCACTGCAACGTTTCGCACCGGACCTCGCACGTGGCCGTCGGTCAGGGGAGGGTGGCGCCCCCGCGGCCGATGGCGATGATCCGGTCGCGGTACCAGGCCAGGGCGGGGGTCTCCATGGTGCGGTAGTCGTCGACGGGAACGGCCGGTGACCACGCTGTGCGGGTTGCCGGTGTGGGTTCCGTGCCGTCGGAGGTCCTCATGTGCAGCACACCTTCGGAGTCGGGGAACAGGGCGAAGAGTCCTCGTCCGGTGGCCACGACGCGCACGTCGTGCGAGGCGCGCATACCGTCGTAGTGCATGTTCCCGAATCCTTCTGTGCCCTTGGCGATTGACTGTACTGAACC
>NZ_JBFAAX010001041.1:1425-1877 GCF_040639995.1 Actinosynnema sp. NPDC023658
AACCGTTAAGTCCGCGGATGGTGCACATCATGGTTCCGTTCCGCATGTAGAGTTCGGGTGAGCCGATTGGATTGGCTTCGAGGCCGTCGTGGGGCACCCGTTGCCAAGACTGTCCGGCAGTTCGGGACTTGATCTCGAGGCCGGCAAGCCAGGAATGGGTTCTGAGCGCTGCATACAGCGTTGTGCCATCCCAGCACAGTGAGGTCGCTCCGTATCCCGGCTCGGGCATTTCCGAGGCCGTGCCCCAGGATGTGCCGTTGGTGCTGGTGCGGGTCAGTTGTCGACCGTCGGTTGTGCGGTAGGCACAGATCAGCAAGGCACCGGCGGCGGTGAGTGAGACGGTGCCGGGGGCGGCGACGTCCGGGGAGTTGGGAAGGGTCCGCCAGGTACTGCCGTCGTAGGTGGCCCAGGTCAGTTGTTCCCGGTCGTACGGGCGGAACAGCATGTGGAGT
>NZ_JBFAAX010001042.1:0-1876 GCF_040639995.1 Actinosynnema sp. NPDC023658
CTGCGGTGCGGGTAATCGGTCGATCAGCGCGTCGTCCACGCGGTCCACCAGGTCGATCAGACCGCCGTACGACAGCCGCGCCTCGGGTTCCGCGGGCCGGCAGGACAGCACGGCGTACCCGCGACGTTCGGCGTCCCGCAGCACGTGCTCCCACACCGCGGACTTGCCGATGCCCGCCTCGCCGGACACGACCAGGCACGCCGTCCCCGCCCGCGCGCGGTCCAGCACCCCGGCCGCGACCGCGACCTCGGGTTCCCGCCCCACCAGCTCCCGACCGGCGTGCTGCACGCCCGTACCACCTTCCCCCGCGTGGTCCACCGCGACACCCACTGTTCAGCACGAGGGCGTGGGCCGGGAAGGTCCACCGCTACTGTCTGCCGCATGTACGTGAAGCTGTGCGGCCTGCGGACCGCCGCCGACGTCGCCGCCGCCGTGGACGCGGGAGCCGACGCGGTCGGGTTCGTCCTCAGCGCGAGCGTCCGGCAGGTCGACGTCGACACCGCGCGCCGGCTCGTGCGCGAGGTGCCGCCGCACGTGCTGGCGATCGGGGTGTTCAGCGGGGTGGTGGCGGCGGAGGTGCGGCGGCTCGCGGAGGAGTCGGGGATCGGCGCCATCCAGCTGCACGGCGACTACCCGAGGTCCGCGTTCGAGGACGTGTCGGGGGTGGGCGTGCCCCTGGTGCGGGCGGTCGCGCTGACGGCCGATACCGATGTGCGGGTGGGCGCCTACGGCGAGGAGATGCTGCTGCTGGACTCCCCGGACGCGGGTTCCGGTCACCGGTGGGACCTCTCCGCGCTCGACGGCTCCCGGCCGGAGGGCCGGTGGCTGCTCGCGGGCGGCCTCGGCGTGGGCAACGTCGCGGACGCCGTCGCGCGGGCCCGGCCGTGGGGCGTGGACGTGTCCAGCGGCATCGAGGCGAGCCGCGGCGTGAAGGACCACGGGCTGATGCGGGAGTTCGTCGCCGCCGCGCGGTCGGCCTGACCCCGGACCGCCCGCGCGGTACGGTCGGGGCGTGGCTTCCCTGTCCGATGTGGTCGCCCGGCGCGCGGTGGTGCTGGACGGCGGGCTGTCGACCGCGCTCACGGCCGCCGGTCACGACCTGTCCGACTCGCTGTGGTCGGCCCGCCTGCTGCTCACCGACCCCGACGCGATCAGGGCCGCCCACCTCGCCTACTACCGGGCGGGTGCGGAGGTCGCGATCACGTCCAGCTACCAGGCCACGTTCGAGGGCTTCGCCCGGCGGGGGCTCACCGCGGCCGAGACCGTCGACCTGCTGCGCGCGAGCGTGACCCTCGCGCGCCAGGCGGCGTCCGAAGTGGACGGTCCGAGGTGGGTGGCGTCGTCGGTCGGGCCGTACGGCGCGATGCTGGCCGACGGCTCGGAGTACCGCGGGCGCTACGGGCTCGCCCCGGGCGAGCTGGAGTCGTTCCACCGCCGCCGGGTCGAGGTGCTGGCCGAGGCCGGGGCCGACGTGCTGGCGGTGGAGACGATCCCCGACGTGGAGGAAGCGGAGGCCGTGCTGCGCGTGGTCTCCGGATCGGGCGTCCCGGTGTGGTTGTCCTACAGCGCCCGGGGTGCGCGGACGTGCGCCGGGCAGCCGTTGAGCGAGGCGTTCGAGGTGGCGCGGGGCGTGGACGAGGTGGTCGCCGTCGGGGTGAACTGCTGCGACCCGGCCGACGTGGACGAGGCGGTGGAGATCGCCCGGCGGGTCACCGGCAAGCCCGTCGTGGTCTACCCGAACAGCGGCGAGAGCTGGGACGCGACCACCCGGAGCTGGACCGGCGAGCCCGCTTTCGAGCCCGCGCGGGTGGCGGGCTGGGTGGAGGGCGGCGCGCGGCTGGTCGGCGGCTGCTGCCAAGTGGGCCCGGGACCGATC
>NZ_JBFAAX010001043.1:0-1873 GCF_040639995.1 Actinosynnema sp. NPDC023658
GCCGCCGAGATGTCGAAGTACATGCCGACCAGGCGCAGCGACCGCGTTCCCACGGCCTCGCGCACGCTCGGGTACGCCATCAGGTTGTCCAGCTGCTGCGCGACGTTCGCGACGGCCAGCCGGTCGACCACCGGCAGGTCCGACTCGCCCGCGTGGAACCGGATGAGGCTCGGCTCGACCGCCTTCAGCCACCCGTGCAGCTGCGACCCGGGCCTGGTCGAGCCCTGCACGACGGCCTTCATCGCGCCGCAGTCCGAGTGGCCGCACACCGCGATCGTGTCGACCGCCAGCACCTCGACCGCGTACTCGATCGCCGCGCCGACCGAGTCGTCGCCGTCCAGCGGCACCAGGTTGCCGATGTTGCGCACGCAGAACAGGTCGCCCGGACCGCTGGTGGTGATGAGGTTGGGCACCACGCGGGAGTCGGCACACGTGATGAACAGCTGCCGCGGGCGCTGGCCCCGGGCGGCCAGCTCCGCCAGGAACGGGCGGACCAGCGGCGCGGTCGTGCGCTCGAACTCGCGCATGCCGCGGATCATCGGGTCGGCGTCCGCGCGCGGCACGGGCAGGGTGACGGGCCGGTGGCGCTGCCAGTGCGACCACGGCGCGAACCACCTGGGCAGCGGCGACAGCGGTGTCTTGCGCAGCGCGGGGATGCCCCGGGTGGCCTTGCTGAACCAGGTGTCGTGCACCTCGTCCACCTCGACGAAACCGCCCAGGCGCTCGTAGCCGGTGCGCCAGTCCTCGATCGCCTCGTACGCGCCGTGGTCGAGGAAGTCGATGTGCAGTTCCACCACCACGCGCTGCCCGAGCGGGATGGCGCGCAGCCCGCGCACCAGGCGTCCGGCGCCGAAGAACACCAGCGAGCCGCGGATGACCACGCGCCAGCCGTCCGGCTCCTGCTCGATGCGCACCGAGGACCGGGTCAGCCGGTGCAGCGACCGCAGCGCCGCCGCCGCGACCCCCAGCAGCACGCCCTCCACCAGGCCGAGCGCCACGACGCCGAGCAGGGTGACCGCGTAGGCGGAGAACTCGCCGTGCCGCCACAGGGCGCGCATCCGGCGCACGCTCACCAGCCGCACGCCGACCACGAACAGCACGCCGGCCAGCGCGGCGAGCGGGATCAGCTCCAGCACCGAGGCCAGCGCGAGCACGAACAGCGCGATCCACACGCCGTGCAGCACGGTCGACGCACGGGTGCGCGCGCCCGCGACGACGTTCGTCGAGCCGCGGGTGACGCCGCCGGAGACGGGCAGCCCGCCCAGCGCGCCCGCGAGGACGTTGGCCGTGCCCTGGGCGATCAGCTCCCGGTCGAGGTCCGCGCGCGGACCGGTGTGCAGCTTGTCCACCGCGATGGCGGACAGCAGCGACTCCGCGCTGGCCACCACGGCGACGGTGAGCACCGCGGCGGCGATCCCGCCGAAGCCGCCGGTCGGCAGTTGCGGCAGCACGACCTGGCCGAACGGGTCGCCGGGCAGGTCGACCCGGACCACCTCGAACCCGGTCGTGGCCAGCGTCGCCACCAGCACGGCCACCAGCGGCGCGGGCACCACGGAGGCGCGCGGCACGCGGGGCCACAGCAGCAGCGCGGCCACCGCGAGCGCGCCGACGAGCACGGCCGACCACCGCACCTCGGTGGTGACCACCCGGACGAGGTTCTCCGGCACGGACGTGGCCGCGGTGCCGCCGAGCACCACGACGAGCTGGCCCACCGCGATGCTCAGGCCGATGCCGGCCAGCATCCCGTGCACCACGGCGGGCGAGAGGGACAGCGCGAACCGGCCGAGCTTGCCCAGGCCGAACGCGAGCTGCACGCAGCCGGCGGCGAGCGTGATGGCGGCGGTGGCGGCCCAGCCGTACTCGGCGATGAGGC
>NZ_JBFAAX010001044.1:0-1866 GCF_040639995.1 Actinosynnema sp. NPDC023658
TTGGAGTTGCGCAGCCGGAAGTAGCCGTCCGGGTCGACCACCGCGGTCCACAGGTGGTCCGCGCTGCCGCTGTCGTCCCACTGGATCACGAGGCCGCCGTCGGCGGTGGACATGTCCTGCACGCCCAGCACCAGCCCGCTCGCCCGGTTCTGGATCTTGTGGGCGCCCGACGGCACGAAGCGCCACCGGTTGTCGGCCGAGCCGTTGTCCTGGTCCTGCACGACCTGCGCGCCCTGGGACGTCGAGCCGTTGAGCGTGCCGAGCAGCTTGCCGCTGTTGACGTTGCGGACCTTGTGGGTGCCGTCGCCGTTGTCCACGATGGTCCAGCGGTGGTCCGCGGTGCCGTTGTCGGCCCACTGCAGGGCGCGGGCGTTGTCGGCGGTGGACATGTTCTCCACGCCGAGCACCTTGCCGCTGTTGACGTTGCGCAGCCGGACGTTGCCGCCGTCCGCGATCAGCTGCCAGTTGTGGTCCGCGGTCCCGGTGTCGCCCCACTGGATCGCTGAGCCGCCGTCGGCGGTGGACATGTCCTGCACGCCGAGCACGAGCCCGCTCGCGGCGTTGACCAACCGGTACCCGGAGTCGTACCCACCGGTCCCGCCGCCGGTCGTGCTCCAGTAGACGGTGTAGTTGAAGCCGTGGGCGTCGTGGAACGGCCCGAGGTTGACCGTCGCGCCGTCGGCGCGGGCGGTGAAGGTCAGCGCCGACGTGCTCGTGCGGGTGATGGACGTGGTGTCCAGCGAGGGCAGCCGCGACAGCGTCGTGTTGCCGTAGTTGCCCGCCAGCACGGCCGGGCCGTACGTGATCGCGGCGACGTTCGGGTTGTCGTTGCTGGGCTGCACGACGACGCGCATGGGCAGCCGCAGGGTGACCGTGTCGCCCGAGGTCCACGACCTGGTCAGCGACGCGTAGCTGCCGGGCGTCGCGGCGACGTCCTGGGCGGTGCCGTTGACGCTGATCGTCGCGCCGGTGGTCCAGGCGGGGATGCGCAGCCGCATCGTCCACGACCCGCTCACGCTGCCGGTGACGGTGAAGGTGGTGGTGTCGCTCGCGGGGTAGGTGGTGGTCTGGGTGACCGTGATGCCGCGCTCCGCCCACGTCAGCACCGACGGCGTGTAGAGGTTCACCGTGAGCGTGGTGCCGTTGCGGAAGTAGATGGAGTTCGCCAGCGAGGTGTTCACCTCCAGCGCGGTGCCCTGGCAGCACCAGAACGTGCCGTAGTCGGTGCTCCAGTTCCCGCCGCCCCACGCCGGGCCGGTGTTGCCTCGCCGGTGGCCGGGGTTGAGGCCGGTGAAGTAGCAGATGTGGCCGTGCGGGTCGGCCGTGTTCTGCTGCCCGATCAGGTGGTTGAGCAGCGCGCGCTCGTAGAAGTCGAAGTACGCCGGGTTGTCCGGGTTGAGCAGCCACAGCTCCCGGGTCAGCTTCAGCATGTTGTAGGTGTTGCACGCCTCGGCCGTGTCGGTGTTGAGGTAGGCGGCGATGGCGTTGGGCGCGCGGAAGTGCTCGGCCTGGCTGTTGCCGCCGATCACGTAGGTGTGGGCGCCGACGGTGATGTTCCACGCGTTGGTGGCGATGTCGCGGTAGCGGGTGGTGCCGGTGGCCTTGTACTCGCGGGCCGCGCCGATCCACTTGGGCACCTGGGTGTTGGCGTGCAACCCGCTGAGCTGGTCCCGGTTCGCGGCTAGGGGGTCGAACACGGCCGCGTGGTCGAACCGCTGCGCCGCGGTGAGCCAGCGCGAGTCGCCGGTCTGCTGGTACAGGTCGGTCAGCACCGCGTTCATCCCGCCGAACTCCGTGCCCAGCACGCGCTGCATGGTGCTGTAGGACAACCGCGAGGTGCGCCAGTCGACCCACCCGGCGAGCCGC
>NZ_JBFAAX010001045.1:0-1861 GCF_040639995.1 Actinosynnema sp. NPDC023658
CCGGGCCAAGTGGGCCGGCGGGCGGGTGGTGTACTTCACCGGCGCGATCGACGACGTGGCCGGGTACTCCCGGACGCTGTTCGCGTCGGAGATCCAGGCGATGGCGGGCCGGGACCTGTCGCTGGTGCACGACTACCAGTTCGACGAGTCCTCCGGGCGCAACGCCGCCGACTCGATCGGCTCCCGGGGCGGCACGCTGACCGGTGGCGCCGCGTTCGTCCCGGGCCGGGTGGGCAACGCGGTGGCGCTGCGCGGCGGCACGGACGCGGTCACCACGACCGGCCTGGACGTGCGGACCGACCAGGCGTTCACGGTGTCGGCGTGGGTTCGGCTGCCGGACAAGTCGTGCGACTTCCGGGCCAACCCGGGCGGCTGCAAGATGGACGCGGTCACCGTGGACGGCACGAGCGCCAGCAAGTTCAAGCTGGGGCACGTGCGGGAGCCCAACCACCCGTTCGGGGTGTGGAGCTTCGAGATGCCGGAGTCGGACACGGCCGCGGCGCCGGTGACGCAGGCGGCGGTGTCGGTGATCCAGTCCGACCTGGACAGGTGGACCCACCTGGTGGGCGTGCACGACCCCGCGACCAGGAAGATCTGGCTCTACGTCAACGGGACGCGCGTCGGTGACGGCACGCTGAACTCGCCGTGGCGACCGCCGGCGGACGCGGGCCTGGTGGTCGGCCGCGGCAAGGTGGCGGGCAAGGCCGCCGAGCAGTGGGTCGGGGACGTGGACGACGTCCGGATGTACACCGGCCTGCTGGACAAGGTCCGGGTGTCCGCGCTGTTCCACTCCTACCCGGCGGAGACGGCCCCGGCGACGCTGCCGACGCCCGACGCGGCGGCCTGGGGGTTCGACGAGGGCACGGGGACGATCGGCAAGGACGCGAGCGGCCGCGGCATGACCGCCTCGCTCAAGGGCGGCGCGGTCTGGGTCGGCGGTCGGGGCGGCCCGTCCGGGCTCCGGCTGAACGGCTCCACGGGCTACGCGGAGACCGACGGGCCGGTCGTGGACACCGCGCGGAGCTTCTCCGCGGCGGCGTGGGTCTACCTGAACAACGGCAGTGCGGCCAACCAGACCGTGATCGCGCAGGACGGCACCCGGCTCAGCTCGTTCATGCTCGGGTACAACGGGGCCGCCCACAAGTGGGCGGTGACCGTGCCGACCACCGACGTGGACGACCCCGGTCAGGCCATCACGATCCTGAACTCGACCGAGTCGGCGAACTCGGGCGAGTGGACGCACCTGGCCATGTCGTACGACGCCGGCCTGCACCAGTTGCGGCTGTACGTGAACGGCCTGCTCTCGGCCGCGCAGGTGGGCGTGTCGATCCTGCCCGCTCCCGGGCCGATGTCGATCGGCCGGGCGAAGTGGAACGGCAACCCGTCGTCGTTCTTCGACCTCGCCGTCGACGAGGTCCGGGTCTACGGCAAGGTGCTGTCCGACGGCGAGGTGCGCAAGGTCCACGACGACGTCCTCGACGGTGACTGGGGCTACTACCGGTTCGACGAGGGCACGGCCCGCGACTCGACCTGGCGCAAGAACGACGCCGTCGTCACCGCGGGCGTCACCTACGGGCCCGGTGTCACCGGGAAGGCGGCGGTGCTCGACGGCACCGGCGTGCTGACCAACCCGGCGTACGTGCCCATGCACGACAGCTTCAGCGTGTCCGGCTGGGTCCGGCTGCGGAGCGCCGACCAGGTGGCCACGGTGGTCAGCCAGGACGGCGACCGCAACTCCGGTTACGTGCTGCAGTACCGGCCGGAGCTGAACCGGTGGGTGTTCGGCGCGCACACCGCCGACGCCGACGGCGCCCCGCTGGTCTACGCGGCGGACCTGGCGGCGGCGAAGGTGTACGAGTGG
>NZ_JBFAAX010001046.1:0-827 GCF_040639995.1 Actinosynnema sp. NPDC023658
GCGGTGCCGACGACCGAACCGACCCCCAGGTCCGCACCCTGACCGACCGCGGCCGGGCCGCGCTGGGTGACGAGCGCTTCGACGAGGCCTACGAGGGCGGCCGGCGGCTGGACGTGCCGACCGCCCTGACCCGGGCCGATCCGGCGTGGCTGCGCCGCGCCGACGGGTGAGCCGGGCGCTGTCCACGGCCCGGACACCGCCGGGAGGTCTCCACGCCGGACGCGGTCGGGCCGTCACGGGTGCCATGCTGGAGGGCGAACGCATCGCGGGGGTGTGCATGGCGTCGAAGCGCAGGGGCGGTCTCGCCCCGTACGTGGCGTTGCTGGTGGCGGTCGTCATCTTCGTGCCGGCGGTGCGTGAAGTCGCCGTCGACCTCCTCCGCCCGCTGGTCGGCCTGCTGAAGGACGTCAACCCGTTCGGCGGGTGATGCTCCGGCGCGGGCCGCGTCAGGAGTGCCTGGTGACGGCTCGGGTGATCGAGGTGACGAGCCTGGTGACGGCGGCGGCGGTGGAGGGGTCGGCCGTCGTGGTCCGGCCGTGCTGGGCCGTCACCGTGTCGGTGAGTTCCCGCCAGGAGGTCCAGGCGCAGACCTCGGGGATGCGCGCGGTCAGCTCGTCCAGCGGGAGCGGGTGGGGCGTGAGGCCGAGGACGGTCGGCAGGTGGAGCGCGATCGCGTCGTGAACCGGTAACCGACCACCTCCGTCGACGAGCACGGGCGGCGGGGAGCCGAGGATGAGCAGCAGGAGCGGGGTCCGGTCGCCCGCCTCCCGGTGGACCGCCAGGTACTCGCGGGCCAGTTGCTGCGGGCGGAAGGAGCTGCGTCCGAT
>NZ_JBFAAX010001046.1:837-1861 GCF_040639995.1 Actinosynnema sp. NPDC023658
GATCCTCTTCGCCTCGATCAGGACGTGGGCGGACGGGGTGGTGATGGTGGCGTCCGGCTGCACGATCAACCGGTCGCCGCGCGAGCGCCCGTCGGGGTTGAGGACGACCTCGTCGGGCAGGAAGACCAGCTCCGCGTCCTCGACCTCCCGGGACGCGGTGAGGCGGGCCTGGTCGGCGCCGTGGGCGTTGTCCAGCACCGCGCCGAGGAACGCGCGGCGGGGGAGGAAGTCCAGGGCGGTGAGGACCTCGGCGGTCAGGACGTTCTCGCGTCCGCGTCCTCCGTCCCGGTAGTGGCGCACCGAGGCGCCTTCCCAGGAGATCTCGTCCAGCAACCTGCCCAGTACCGAGGTGTTGCGATGAGCCTGCGGCTCCACTGGTTCTCCTGAAGGGGTTCGGGTCGGGAACTCGACGATGCCGGTCGCCCGCTTCGGCGGCCGTGCACGCGACCGGGCGGGCCGTTCAGCCGGTCACCAGGCGGTAGGTGCCGCGGTCGACGCGTTCCAGGTCGTCGTAGGTGGTGGCGGCGTGGTCGGGGGCGTTGCGGCACAGGTGCGAGGTGACCATGGTCCGGACCGTGGCCTCCGCGTAGCCGGTGCCCCGGCGGGCCATCTCGTCGATGACCTCGGGCACGGTGAAGGTCGACGCGCCCGATCTGGTCAGCAGGGCGCGGATCGCGTCGAGGATCTCCCGGCGGGCACCGTCACGGGTGCCCGCGGGTGTCGGGGCGTCGCTGTCGTCGCCCGCCCGACGGGTCGGGGTCTGCGGGCGCTCGGTGGCGGAGGTGTCCGCGTCCTCGGAGCCGGTGAGCGGATCGACGAGGTAGACCGCCAGGTGGAGGGTGTCGTCGACGCGAACGCGCGCGAGACGCGTCGCGGTGACGTGGTGGCGGATCAGGTCGGCACCGATGGCACCGGACGCCGTGGCGGGCAGCCCGCCCTCAACCAGGCCGCGACCAGCACCGGCAGCGGCAGGTCCTCGTCCACCCGGGACGCGCCGTCCGACAGCGAAACCCGCACGTCCACC
>NZ_JBFAAX010001047.1:0-1860 GCF_040639995.1 Actinosynnema sp. NPDC023658
GTGCTCGCGGTGCTCGGCTACGCGTGGGCGGTGCGGCGGACCGAACGCCGCGCACCTGTGGAGGTCGGTCGGACCGGAGCGCCGACCAGCCCCGCACCGACCAACCCCACGGCGACCGGCCCGACGGCAACCACCCGGACCGCGACACCCCGCACCACGACACCGACCGGCCGAACGCGGACCACCACGACACCGACCACCCGGGCACCGACCACCACGACACGGACCAGCCGAACCCGGACCAGCCGGACATCGACCAGGCCCACGCCCACCACGGCGAGACCACCCCCGCCGGCGTCTCCCACCACCGCGGCGACCCCGACATGGGCGACCTGCCCCACCGCGTCCCCGCCGACCCCCGCTACTTCACCGCCGACGTCCACCTCACCCCGGACGGCCGCGCGCGCATCGGCAACCACACCTACACCCCCGAGCAGTACGGCGACCTGTTGCGCCGCAACGGCTGGGACGGCAGGACGCCCCTGCGCCTCATCGGCTGCGACGCGGGCAGCAACGACTTCGCCAACCGCCTCTCCCGGCACACCGGCGCCGACGTCCTCGCCCCCACCAAGCCCGCCTGGACCGACAGCCGCGGCCGCGTCTACACCAGCGACGCCCACATCGGCCCCGACGGCAACCGCCAACCCCGGATCCCGCCCAACGGCGAGTGGAACACCCACCACCCCGACGGCACCACCACCAGGGCGGGTGACGACGGGTTCGTCCCCGGCACCCACGACCACGACAAGCACGACCTCGACCCCACCGACGCCCAGGACCGCGCCGCGGACGGCAGCGACGGCACCGACGCCGACCCGCAGAACCCGCCGCGCCCCCGCTACCGGGACGTCCCGGACCCGGACCTCATCGACCCGAGCTCGCCCGAGTTCGACCGCAGGTTCGTCGACTACGACCGGCCGACCGCCGACGCCGACGGCCACGACCCGTTCAGGCGCGACCCCAACCCGCCCGCCGACGCCGGTTCCCCGCGGGAGATCAGGGCGGACGAGCGGGGCCGGGTGTACGACCCGGCGGGGCCTCCGCGCGACCCGGCCGAGGTGCCGAAGGTGCCGGACGTGCTGCGCGACCAGGCGTTGCCCGACGGCTCGCTGCCCGCCAACACGCAGTTCACCGTCACCAACCCGAACGGCACGACGACGAAGTTCTTCACCGACGGCAACGGCGACATCAAGTGGGTCGAGGCGACCCCCGGCGTCCGCCCGGCCGACGCCACGAGCTTCAGCCCCAACCCGGACCTCGACTACCCGCTGCTGGGCGACGTGCAGTACCGGGTCGAGGGCTACCGGCCGGGCGCGAGCTGGGACTTCCACACCAACGAGCGCGGTCAGACCGACTCGATGACGGGCAGTCCCGTGTACGGGAGGTCCGACCCGACGCACCGCGACGACTCGGGCGACTACAGCGCCCAGGGCCGGGCGCGCGGCGAAGGCCAGGCGGCGTATCGGAACACCGAGTTCGAGCACGTCCGGTGGGCGGGCGGGCACCTCGCGGCCAACGAGGCCGGCGGTCCGGGCGAGTACATCAACATGTTCGGCCAGATGAACGCCTCGAACAGCGGCCACAACCGGGACGGGTGGGTCAACGCGGCGTCGTGGCGCGCGCAGGAGCAGGCGCTGGCGAGGTTCCACAGCCCGCCGACCCAGCAGATCGAGCAGTACCAGGTCGAGATGACGCGACGGTCGGACGGCCTCCCGGAGGAGGTGACGATGCGCTGGCGCGAGGTGACGTACGAGAGCGACGGCGTCACCGTCAAGGAGGTCGTCACCAAGCAACGAGTGTTCCCGAACGTCCCGGAGGACGACCTCTATGGAAACACCCCGCAGTACAACAGGTCCGGGC
>NZ_JBFAAX010001048.1:0-1859 GCF_040639995.1 Actinosynnema sp. NPDC023658
TGGTGGTGCCCGGCGTCGTGGTGGTCGTGACGCCGGTCGTGGTGGTGCCCGGCGTCGTGGTGGTCGTGACGCCGGTCGTGGTGGTGGTCGGCGTCGTGGTCGTCGTGACGCCGGTCGTCGTGGTCGTCGGCGTCGTCGTGTCGGTCGTGGTCGTCGTGGTGCCGGTCGTGGTTGTGGTCGTGTCGGTGGTGGTCGTGGTCGTCGGCACGACGTCGCACACCTCCGTGGTGAACGTGTTGTCGTCCAACGTGACCGAGCCGTTGCGCGCCAGGGCGCGACCCCGGACGTCCGCACCCGTGTTCACCGTGATCGAGGTCAGCGCCATGATCGTGCCCACGAAGTCCGAGTTCGTGCCGAGCGTCGCGGAACTGCCGACCTGCCAGAAGACGTTGCAGGCCCTCGCGCCGTTGATCAGGTTGACCACGCTGGCCGAGCCGGTGATCAAGGTGGAGGGGATCTGGAAGATCCACACGGTGTTCGGGTCGCCCTGGCCGTCGAGGGTCAGCGTCCCGTTCAACTCGGTGGCCCCGGAGGCCGCGTAGACGCCGCCCACCAGCGTCAGCCCGACCAGGTCCGCGGGGAGCGCCTGGCCGGTGGGTGCGCGGCCCGCGGCGTCGTCGTAGGCGACCGTGAGGTCGGCCTGTGCCTGGGCGGCCACCGCGTCGGTCTGGTGGATGGTGCCGCCGACCGTGCCGGGGGGGAAGCCCGTGATGGAGGTGCCGGGGCTCACCCCGAGGTCTCCGCTCAAGGTGGTCTCGCCGGTGTTCGTGACCGATTGCCCGCCCAGCACAGAGAAGGTCTCCGCCACACCGAGTTCCACCGGCGCTTCGACCGCGTACGCCGAGGGCGGGTTCGACAGCACGCCGAAGAGCGTCATGGTGCTCACCACGGCACCGACGGCCACCAGCGCGGCCCATCGGAGGTGCCGGCGATTCCGGGTCGATGTCGTCGTGGGTGTGCCGTTCATCCGTGTAGCCTTTCGTCGATCAATCAACCGGGCCGGTGGGAGCCGGCGTCCTGTCCAGTGATCGAGTCTGCCCGTGCACGCGGACGAGCGGTCGAACGGAGGTCCACTGTGGACAAACCGTTGACCGGCACTTCAGCCCCGGCCACCATTGGCAGACGCTAAGGGCGGCAGGCTCGCACCGCCGCACGAACTCGTCACGTCCGACCATGTGGTGAGGATGTCCACTCGATCGGATGACCTTGGGCTCACGCTATCCACTGTGGAGCGCACGGCGCCGCTCGCGGCCCGGGTGACGCGGTCCTGTCAGCCGGGTGACTCCCTCGGCCCCTCCGGAGGGGCCGCCACCGCGGGGTCCGCCCACGGAGTCGGTCACGCACCCGGAACCCGTCGCGCTTCGACTGCCCCGCGGGCGCTCGCTGTCCTCGTCGCGCCGGGCTCCCAGGGCGCACTCGTCGCGGAAGGCCGTGCGACCGGCGCCGTCGAGGTGGCACGGGCATGCCGCCGACCCACCACCGACCGCGGCGGCGGCAGCCCTCGGGCGGTGATGACGCAGACCACCTCGCGACCACGCCTCGGCCACCGCGACCGAGGGCTGATGCGGCCTGGGCGTGCCGGTCCGGTGGTGCGGCCGTCGCGGGCGGTGAACACGGCCACCGGCCAACCGGGGTGATGTCCTCCGAGCGGCCTCGCGGCGGGCGGTCCTCGACCCGAGGTGCGGTCAGCCGTCGTGCACCGACGCCTCGACGACCTCCGGTTGGCCGGTCGCCTGGCGGTAGACGCGGACCGTCTCGGCGGCGATCCGGACCGTGCTGTACCTGGCCTCGACGCGGTCCGCGCCGGCGATGCCGTAGGCCTCGCGACGGGCGTCGTCGGCCAGCAGGTGCCGCAGCGC
>NZ_JBFAAX010001049.1:0-1858 GCF_040639995.1 Actinosynnema sp. NPDC023658
CGGCGAACCGCGGCCCGTGCCGGAAGGCGTGGCGCTGTCGGTGTACCGGATCGTCCAGGAGTCGTTGACCAACGTGGTGAAGCACGCGGACGCGCGCCGGGCCGACGTGCGGGTGCGGTTCCTGGAGAAGTCGCTGGAGGTGGAGGTCGCGGACGACGGGCGCGGAGGGTCGGGCACGTCCGGCCGCACCGGGTTCGGCCTGGTGGGGATGCGCGAGCGGGTGGCGGTGCACGGCGGCGAGCTCGAAGCCGGACCCCGCCGTGACGCCGGGTACCGGGTCCGTGCGAGGTTCCCCGCATGACGACCCCCTTGCGCGTGGTGCTCGCCGACGACCAGGACCTCGTCCGGGCGGGCTTCCGGGTGATCCTCGGCACGGAGGACGGCATCGAGGTCGTCGGTGAGGCGCGGGACGGCATCGAAGCCGTGGACGTGGTCGGGCGGCTGCGGCCGGACGTCGTGCTGATGGACGTGCAGATGCCCGGCGTGGACGGCTTGGAGGCCACCCGGCGCATCCTCGGCCCGGAAGGCGCGGGCCACGCGATCAAGGTCGTCATCCTCACCACGTTCGACCGCGAGGACTACCTGTTCGAGGCGCTGCGGGCGGGTGCGAGCGGCTTCCTGCTCAAGAACGCCTCGCCGGAGGACCTGGTCGACTCGGTCCGGGTCGTCGCCCGGGGCGACGCCCTGCTGTCGCCGGAGGTCACCCGCCGCGTCATCGCCCGGTTCACCGCGCCGGGGCCGGCGACGCCGTCACGACGGCCGCCGGAGCTGACCGACCGCGAGTTCGAGGTGCTGGTCCACCTCGCCCGCGGCGCGAGCAACGCGGAGATCGCCACCGCGCTGTACCTGGGCGAGACCACGGTGAAGACGCACGTGTCGCGCATCCTGGCCAAGCTCGGCCTGCGCGACCGCACGCACGCCGTGGTGTTCGCCTACGAGCACGGGATCGTGGAGCCGGGCCGGGCCTGAAGGGTCGTCGCCGGGCGCCGGGATCACGACCGGGCGCCGAGGGAGTCCTCCGCGAGGAGGACCCCGGCGGTCGATCTCGCGCCGGACGTGCCGCGACCGCCCGCCGCCTAGCGTTCCCGTCATGTTGACAGTCACGTCGGTCAGCCGGAGCTTCGGCGACCACCGGGTCCTCGACGGGGTGTCCTTCGAGGTCCGACCCGGCCGCATGACCGGGTTCCTGGGCGCGAACGGGTCCGGCAAGACCACCACCATGCGCATCGTCCTGGGTGTGCTCGCCGCGCACGGCGGCACCGTCGCCTGGCGGGGTTCGCCGGTGACCGGCGCGGTGCGGCAGCGGTTCGGGTACATGCCCGAGGAGCGCGGCCTGTACCCGAAGATGGGCGTGGCCGAGCAGATCTGCTGGCTCGGGCAGCTGCACGGCCTGGACCGGGAGGCGGCGCGGCGCAACACCGACCGGCTGCTCGACCAGCTGGAGCTGGGGCACCGGGCGAAGGACAAGCTCGAGGAGCTGTCGCTGGGCAACCAGCAGCGGGCGCAGATCGCCGCCGCGCTGGTGCACGACCCGGCGATGCTGATCCTGGACGAGCCGTTCTCCGGGTTGGACCCGATCGCCGTCGAGACCGTGCTCGGCGTGCTGCGGGAACGGGCGGCGAACGGCGTGCCCGTGCTGTTCTCCAGCCACCAGCTGTCGGTGGTGGAGCGGCTGTGCGACGACGTCGTGATCATCTCCGGCGGCCGGATCGCCGCCGCCGGTGCGCGGGACGAGCTGCGCGCCCGGTACGGCACCACCCGGTTCGAGCTGGTCGTGGCGTCCGACGCCGGGTGGGTGCGGGACGTGCCCGGCGTCCGGGTGGTCGACGTGGACGGGCCGCGCGCGGTGTTCGAACCG
>NZ_JBFAAX010001050.1:0-1858 GCF_040639995.1 Actinosynnema sp. NPDC023658
AGCACCCTGGGCGGGTGGGTCGCGTGCGCCACCGGCCCGGCCCTCACCGCCGCCGGGCGCACCGTCGTGGGCGCCGCCCCCCGCGGCCACGGCAGGTCCGGGAAGTCGCCCGACCCCGCCCGCTACGGCGAACCGCGCATGGCCCGTGACCTGAGCCTGGTCATCGCCCCCCTCGACGCCCCCGCCGTGGACCTCGTCGGCTACTCGATGGGCGCCGTCATCGCCCTGTGCGTCGCCGCTCAAGAGCCGACCGTGCGCCGACTCGTGGTCGGCGGCGTCGGTGCCGGGGTGGTCGAGGTGGGCGGGGTCGACACCCGCGTCCTGCCCAACCACGTCCTGGCCGACGCGTTGCTCGCCGACGACCCCGGCACCCTGCCACCCGGGATCGCGGGCATGCGCGCGGCCGCCGTGGCGGCGGGCAACGACATGCCCTCCCTGGCCGCGCAGGCCCGCGCCGCGCACCAAGGCGGTGTCGACCTGGCCGCCATCACCGCCCGGACCCTCGTGGTCGCCGGTGAGGACGACGAGCTCGCCACCCGTCCGGACGTGCTGGCCGACGCCATCCCCGACGCCCGGCTCCTCGTGATCCCCGGCGACCACGGCACCGCGGCCGACAGCCCGGAGTTCCGGGCCGCGATCGTCGACTTCCTGCGGAGCTGACCGACCCGAGCACCACGCCCCACACCCGCGGTCCACTTCG
This sequence comes from Actinosynnema sp. NPDC023658, assembly GCF_040639995.1. Lineage (NCBI taxonomy): Bacteria > Bacillati > Actinomycetota > Actinomycetes > Pseudonocardiales > Pseudonocardiaceae > Actinosynnema > Actinosynnema sp. NPDC023658. Next base: position 701 of record NZ_JBFAAX010001050.1, read on the forward strand.
CGGTGTCGTGTCCGATCCGCGTGCCGGCGCACACAGGTCGGATCGAGATGCCTTGTGCGCAAGGGGAAACGAACGCCGGTCGCACGAACGTGCTCGGCCGCACGTCACGCGGGATGCGCCGCCTCCCTGCGTCACGGAAGACGTAACTTCCTTCTCGCATAAGTGTCATCGCAGCACTAACCCCGCCGCCCTCGACCTCGACGTGCCGCGAGATCGTTTGTGGCAAAGGACTTTCGCGCTGCCGAGTGGCGGTGGAGCCGACGGACACCACCGTCACGATTGATGCTTCGTCACTCACACGAGTGAATTAGCCGGGGATGGGTCGTCCTGTTCGGATGGACGTCGTCGCATGTGCTCCACTCGAAGGGGAAAGCCAGTTCTACCCGGGAGTTTCACGCATGTGAGGAGCCTGCGATGTCTGTGCAGATCTTGACCCGGCCGGTCGCGACACCGGACCGACAAGTCGCGCTGGGCACGTTGATGGCAGAGCCCGAGGCCATCATCAGCGACGCACCGCTGTACTCGCCGCAGTCGGCCGGCCTGCTGCTGCTCGGCCTGCTGCTGCTGCTGTCCCCCGGCGTGCCGGAGGAGCCGAAGGACAGGTGAAGGACCAGCTGAGGAATTTTCGGTGACGACCGACGGGCGGGTCACGCGGGCGTCGTTCGCGGAAGCGGCCGACGACTTGGCCGTCCGGGTCCTCGACGCGCTCGACGGCGCGGACCCGGGGACGCTCGCGGACCACGTCGACTCGTGCGCCGACCTCACCACCGCCCTCGGAGCGGTCCGGCTGGTGGGCGCCGACGTCTTCGCGCCGCACCTGCTGCTGGACCGCCCCCTGGACGTGCGGGACGTCGCGGTCGTCACCGAGTCCTTCACGCACTACCCCGCGCTGGGCGACGCGCACACCCGCGAACAGGGTGTCACGGCCTGGCGCGACTGGGCGACGCTCACCGCGCTGTCCCTCCTGACCGGCCCGGACGGCGAGGTGGTGACGACACCTCCGCCGCACGACGTCTCCACCGTGCTCGGGCCGGTCGAGCGGTGGCAGCAGTGGTCGGTGCACGTCGCGCAACTGCACCCCCTGGCCCTGCCCGGCCTGGACGGGCCGGTGGCCGACGCCGTGGGCCGGGAGCCACGCGCGCTCGTGCGCGGCGCGGT
>NZ_JBFAAX010001051.1:0-1857 GCF_040639995.1 Actinosynnema sp. NPDC023658
CGCACGCCCTGGCCGCGATGTCCGCGGGCTCGGTGAGGTAGCCGAGGAGGTCCGCCGCGTGGTCGAGCATCGCGGCGGCCTCCTCGGGCGTGCCCGCCCGTGACGCGCCCGCCGTGATCGCTCGCACCCGGTGGACGAGGTTCGGCGTGGCGTCGCACAGTTCGGCGTGCAGGGTGGCGCGGCCCGCCCGCGCCGCGTGCCCGGCCACCTTCGCCGCCGCCGTGGACTGGCGGTAGGAGCGCGGCAGGTCCAGCACCACCCGTGCGGCCAGGTCCAGGTCACCCACCTCGGCCGCCGTCTCGGCCACGGCCGCCCACGCTTCCTCGCGGTCGCGTTGACCGACCGTGTCGGCGACCTCGACCATCCCGGCCAGCAGCCCGGTCGCGCCCTCGGTGTCGCCCAGCCCGAGGGCAGTCGTGGCCATGGCGGCGCGCGCCCAGATCATCTCCAACGGGTACGTGAGGGCGTGCAGCCGTTCACCGGCCTGGGCCAGCAGCACGCGTGCGCGTTCCGGGTCTCCCGCGCGGGCCGTGGCCGCCGCGACCCGGGACAGCGCCTGAGACTGCCAGTGGGGGTGGGCGACGGACAGGGCCAGCGCCACGGCGCGATCCGTGTCGCCTGTAGCCGCCCAAGGGGCCGGGACGTCGATGGTGATGTTGCGGCTGCGCTCCTCGAGGTGGTCGCGGTGCAGGGCGAGCACGGCGATCGCGGCGAGGTCCGGTGGTTCGCGGGTGGCCAGGACCGCCAACGATCCGGTCAGCTGGGAGTGCCCGGCCGTGTGGCTGCCCGAGGTGACCGACAGCCGCTCCTGGCGGTGGCGGTCGGTGCTCACCGCCACCACCCGGTCCGTGTCACCGACGCTCATCAGCATGGCGTGGTAGCCCCGCAGCAGGTACTCGGGGGTCTCGGCGGGCCAGCCCCGCTCCCGGTAGTCGTCGGCCCACGCGTGCAGGCGGTCGCGGTACCCCGCGAGGCGCTCCGCGCCGAGCATTCGCGAGGCGGTCGCGTGCAGCTCCTCGTGCGCGAGCAGGTACACGTCCGCGGTCCGGCCGCCGCGCGTGGCGAAACTGCGCCCGGTGACCGTCCGCAGGTCCTCGCGGACGTCCCACTCGGGTCGCCCGCTGAGTTCCGACAGATCCCCGACCGTCAACCCGCCGCCGGCCGCAGTGACCAGGCCGAGCAGGTCCTGGTCCGCCGGAGCCGCGTCCAGCAGGCGCTTGAGGTCGCGTTCCATGCCTTCGCGCAACACCCGCGCGTGCGGCGACGGGGCCAGGTCCCGGATGATCCCCTCGGCGCGCAGCGGGTGGTCGTCGGGCACGTCGCCGGGCACCGGCGGATCCGGGCGCGCGGACACCACCACGCGCAACCCCGACGGTGGTCGTCGCGGCAGCAGGGCCGCGATGCTGTGGGCGTCCGGGCCGGTCGTGACGCCCCGGTCCTCGTCCAGGCCGTCGACCACCAGCACGAGGCTCTCGCCCCGGCCGCGGCACAGCCGCGCCACCTCGTCCAGCAACCCCAGCAGGTGCGGCTCGCGGGTCGAGGGGGTCAGCAGCGCGGGCAGGTCGTCACCGGAGATCGTCAGCAACTGCTCCAGCACGTTCTCCACGAAGGCGGTCCGGTCGGACTGGTTCGCCAACCTCGCGGTCACGAAGAACGACACGACCCGCACCCCGGGCGGGGGGTTCAGCACGAACCACGACAGCAACGCCGACTTGCCCGACCACGCGGGCGCACGCCACCACAGGTAGCTGCCCGCGGTGGCGGGGTCCAGGCAGAACGCCGCCAGCGCGGCCAGCTCCGCTTCCCGCCCGACCAGCGCCAGGGGCGCCATGCCCTCCACCTGGTAGCGGTACCGGG
>NZ_JBFAAX010001052.1:0-1847 GCF_040639995.1 Actinosynnema sp. NPDC023658
GACTGGGTGTGGTCGGTACCGGGAGCGATCCGCCCCTGACCCGCCGCCGTGGGCACGCGGCGACCGACCGCGCTGCTGTCAGCGCACGGCGGCCGACCCCCGCCGCCGTCAGTAGGCGGACGCGCGCACCGCGAAGACCGAGCGGTTGCCCGCGTACTCCGTCAGCGACCACAGCTGCCCCTTGGCGGGCCAGTACGAGAAGTCCTCCGGCCCGACCGGCAGCACGTCGTAGTGCATCACCACCGAGCCGCCCGGCGTGAACGTGGCCAGGTCGCCCGCGTTGCCGCTGCCGTCGCTGGTGGACAGGTAGAACTTCCCGTCGACCGCGGTCGCGCCCTGCATGCTCTGCACGGAGACGTCGTAGGCCTCGCTCGCGTGGGCGTACCCGTCCGACGACGTGGTGAGCATCCGGGTGGTGTAGTCGATGGGGAACCGGAACAGCCGGCTGCCCGCGCCGGGGTTGGCGTACTCGCCGACGACCACGCTGTCCGGCGTGCTGGTGCGGTCCAGCGAGGCGAACGAGAACCGGATCGGCGCGTACCCGTTCGTGGTCGACTGGTTGTAGGCGAGCACCTGCGGCAGCACGTACTTGTAGCCGTAGGCCTGGTAGCTGCCGTCGGACTGGCGGCCGATGGCCGCGCTGTTCGTGGTGCTGGTCTGCCAGAGGTGCCGCAGGTCGAAGACCCGGAACCCGCTGCTCGTCGAGGCGACGTACAGGTACTGGCCGTACCAGAACATGCCACCGGCGTGCAGGTTGATCGGCCGGAACGAGGCCTGGCCGGAGCCGTTGGTGTACGGCTCGACCAGCAGCACGTGGCGGTAGGTCGGCGCGGAGGGGGTGGAGTAGTCGACGAACGAGACGCGGATGCCCCGGTCCACGCCGTCGGTGCCGTCGTCGTACCAGCTGACCAGGACCGCGGTCGAACCCTCGTAGGTCGCCTCGCCGTACGCGTCCGCGGTCGTGGTGATGCCCTGGGGGATCCAGTACGTGACGTCGTCGTCCCCGCTGTTCCAGCAGAACGCGGCGACCCGGTTGGCCGCGGCCGGCGAGCACGACGTGGCGACGCGGTTGCCGTCACCGACCACGGTCGGGACGCTGACGTTGGGCAGCGCGGCGTCGAGGTCGTCGACCAGCCCGGAGTAGCCGGTCGCCTTGAGGCGGAAGTTCACCGCGGGCAACGTCGTCGCCGCCTGCGCGGGCACCGCAGGCGCCACGGCCGACACGACCGCCGCCGCCAGCCCGACGAGAGCTGATCGGTACTTCTTCACCACGCCACCCCATTGTTGGTCGAGTATTGACGAACCGCCATCATGGCGGCACCCGTCACCCCGCGCAACAACCCGTGCCCGGTCCGCGACCGGCCTCGCGGTCAGACCCTGGGCCTGGCCTCGACCTCCACCCAGTCCGGGTGCTTGCCGACCTCGTCGTCACCGGACGAGATGCCGCGCAGCCGGCGGTTCAGCCAGGGGAGCACGTGCTCGCGGTAGTAGCGGGTCTCGGCGCGCAGGCTGCGCCGGGCGGCCGGGGCGGGGTCGACGGCGTGCGCCACGGTGGTGTGCCCCAGCGCGTCGAGGACCAGGGACGCGACCCGCTGGTGACCCGCGGCGTTGAGGTGCAGCCGGTCCGGCGACCAGTACTCGGCCCGGCGGACCTCCAGGTCGTGGAACGCGTCGACCAGCAGCACGTCGTGCCGGGCGGCGACCCGGGTGATGGCCGCGGTCAGGATCTCGGCCCGGCGGTGGATCGTGCGGCCGAACGGCAGCCGCTGCGACGGGTCCGCCCCGCTGAGCAGCACCAGCCGCACGCCGGCGACCTGGGTGGTCTGCGGCGCCGTCCCCGTCAGGAA
>NZ_JBFAAX010001053.1:0-1842 GCF_040639995.1 Actinosynnema sp. NPDC023658
CTTCGCGGTCGGTCCCACTGCGTTCGATCCCATCGGGCGTTCCTCTCGCCTACCTGCTCCGGTAGTGCGCGGCCCGGCGGCGGAACTCCGCCCGGGAGGACGGCACGTCCAGCGCGACCCGCTCCAGCACGTCGACCTGCCACCGCCCGGCGGACAGGGCCGGTGACACGTGACCGGCGTCGAACGGCACCAGGCGGACCGGCACGTCGGCCCGGTCCGCGAGCGCGTCCAGCTGCTCGGCCATGATCGCGTCGTCCCCGACCCGCACGTGCAGCACGGCCTCGTGCAGGAAGAACCGCGTGGCGTGCGGGACGCGGTCGGCCGCCGTGTCGTCGCCGAGCGCCAGCGCGTACGCGGGTGTGCGCAGCGGCTCCGGGACGCACAACGCCTCGAAGACCGCGGCGTCGCACGCGGTCGGGCCCTCGACGACCTCGCCGGGACGACGGCCGACGAGCCTGATCAGGTCGATCAGGTCCGGGCCGTGCCGACTGCGGTCCACGGTGGACGGTCGGTTCGACCAGCCCAATCCCGGCACCAACCTCAACGGCGGCCGAATGTCCTCACCTGCGGTCACGGTGCGCCACCGTAGTGGCGTTGACCAGGGGTTTCGAGTCGAGACCAGCAAGTCCACCCCAAAGTGGACAGGGCAAGCCGTACGTACTGATTGGATTTCGCCAGGCGGCCCTGGCAACATCGACAGGTGCCCAGGGTGAGCCAGGACCACCTCGATGCCCGTCGCCGCCAGATCCTCGACGGCGCCCGTGCGTGTTTCGCGCGTTACGGCTATGAAGGCGCGACCGTGCGCCGCTTGGAAGAGGCTACCGGTCTGTCCAGGGGTGCGATCTTCCACCACTTCCGGGACAAGGAGTCGTTGTTCCTGGCCCTGGCCGAGGACGACGCGCTGCGGATGGCGGAGGTCGTCGCCCAGCAGGGCCTGGTGCAGGTGATGCGCGACCTGCTGTACCCGCCCGACCCGAACGACGTCGAGCACCCGGCGGACTGGCTCGGCACGCGGCTGGAGGTCTCGCGCCGGCTGCGCACCGACCCGGAGTTCCGGGCCAGGTGGGCGGAGCGGTCGCGGCAGCTGACCGACGCGACCCGGCAGCGGTTGGAGCGCCAGCGCGAAGCCGGGAACCTGCGCGACGACGTGGACGTGGACGTGCTCACGTCGTTCCTGGAGCTGGTGCTGGAGGGCCTGGTGTCGCACCTGGCCATGGGCCTGCCCGCGGACGACCTCGAACCCGTGCTCGACCTGGTCGAGGAGAGCGTGCGCCGGCACCGCCGCACGAGCTGATGGGCCGGTACCTGTGGGCGGCGGGCCTCGCCCGGCTCGCGAACGAGGCGGTCGCGGTGGCCATGGTGCTGCTGGCGCTGTCCCGGACCGGCTCGACCGTGCTGTCCGGGGTGGTGATCGCGGCGAACACCGTGCCGTCGATCCTGTCCGGACCGCTGCTGGGCGCGTGGCTCGACCGCGCCCGCCGGCCGGTGGCGGCGTTGGCGGTCAACCAGTTCGTGCTGTGCGCGATGGCGGTGGCCATGGTGTTCGCGTCGGCGCCGTGGCTCGTCGCGGCGGCGTTCGTCGCGGGCATCACGCTGCCGATGACCAGCGGCGGGTTCACCAGCCTGGTGCCGCGCCTGGCCACCGACCTGCCCCGGTCCACGTCGCACGACGCGCTGCTGTTCAACGCGGCGGCCATCGGCGGCCCCGCGCTGGCGGGTGTGCTGAGCACGGCCGCGTCGCCCGCCGTGGCGGTGGCCGCGGTCGCCGTGCTGTCGCTGGCGGGCGGGTTGGCCACCACGACGTTGCGCGTGCCGCCGCACCCGCCCGGCGAGCACCCGTCG
>NZ_JBFAAX010001054.1:0-1341 GCF_040639995.1 Actinosynnema sp. NPDC023658
TCCACCTGGGCGTGGTGTTGGGCTCGATCACCCTGGTGGGGTGGTTGGAGATCTGCTCCCCCCCGCCCGGGCGGATTTTGGGGCGGCACCCGCGAAGGGGCGCAAACGCGCCGGGCGCGGACGCCGACGTCGTGGTGTACGACCCGCAGGCGCGGCAGGTCATCTCCGCGGCCACCCACCACCTGAACGTCGACTACTCGGCGTACGAGGGCATGGAGATCACCGGCAAGGTCGACACGGTGCTCTCCCGCGGCCGGGTGGTGGTGGACTCGACCGGGTTCCGCGGCGCGGCCGGGCACGGGCGGTTCCTGTCGCGTGAGCTGAACCAGTACCTGGTCTAGGGAGCGTTCGTGGACTTCGGTGTCGTGCTGCAGACGGACCCTCCCGCGCGGGACGTGGTGTCGGGGATGAAGGCCGCGGAGGCCAACGGCTTCCGCTACGGCTGGACGTTCGACTCGGTCGTGCTGTGGCAGGAGCCCTTCGTCATCTACTCGCAGGTGCTGGCGGCGACGTCGGAGCTGGTCGTCGGTCCCATGGTGACCAACCCGAGCACCCGGGACTGGTCGGTGACCGCGTCGCTGTTCGCGACGCTGAACGACATGTACGGCAACCGCACGGTGTGCGGCATCGGGCGCGGCGACTCGGCCCGCCGGGTGATCGGGCAGCCGCCGGCGTCGTTGGCCACCCTGGGCCGGGCCATGAAGGTGATCAAGGAGCTGGCCGAGGGCCGGGAGGTCGAGCACCACGGCACGCCGGTGCGCATCCCCTGGGTGCGCGACGGCAGGTTGGAGGTGTGGATGGCCGCGTACGGGCCCAAGGCGCTGAAGATGGTCGGTGAGCAGGCGGACGGGTTCATCCTGCAGACCGCGGACGTGGACATCGCGCGGTGGACGATCGGGACGGTGCGGGAGGCGGCGTGGGCCGCGGGCCGCGACCCGGCGGCGATCACGGTGTGCGTGGCCGCGCCCGCGTACGTGGGCACGGACCTGGCGCACCAGCGCGACCAGCTGCGCTGGTTCGGCGGGATGGTCGGCAACCACGTGGCCGACCTGGTCGCGCGGTACGGCGAGTCGGGCGCGGTCCCGGCGGCGTTGACCGACTACATCAAGGACCGGGAGGGCTACGACTACTCCCACCACGGCAGGGCGGGCAACCGGTCGGCGGACTTCGTGCCGGACCCGATCGTGGACCGGTTCTGCCTGCTCGGACCGGCGTCCGCGCACGTGGACCGGTTGCAGGAGCTGAGCGAGATCGGCGTGGACAACTTCGCGCTGTACCTGATGCACGACGACAAGGACGGGACGCTGGCGTCCTACGGGAACGAGGTGGTCGGCCGGGTGT
>NZ_JBFAAX010001054.1:1351-1838 GCF_040639995.1 Actinosynnema sp. NPDC023658
CGTGAGCTGGGATGGAGCGCGTACGCCGAAGCTCGCCCAGGGGGAGATTTCGTCCATGCGCGCACCACTGAGCGTCGCCGTCCTCGGACTGACCGCCGGGCTGCTGTCCGGCTGCGGCGGGGGTGACGGCGGCCAGAACGCGTCCCAGCCCTCGTCCACGACCACGTCCACCACCACGTCGGTGGCGGAGGCCAAGGCCGAGGGCCTCGACGGCACGTGGAAGCCGATCAACAAGAGCCCGATCGCCACGCTCACGATCACCGGCACGACCGCGCGGACGACCGGTGAGCTGGCCTGCCCCGGCTCCGTCGCCGCCGCCGACTCGGCCGAGCCGGTCATCACCCTGGACTGCCCCACGCCGAACGAGGACCGCAAGCGCGGCACCTTGGAGCTCAAGCCGGACGGCTCGGCGCTGATCGTCACGTGGGACGGGCCCGCCTGGGGTGGCCTGATCGACAGCCTGAAGCGCGCCGACTGACCTCCGCGC
>NZ_JBFAAX010001055.1:0-1835 GCF_040639995.1 Actinosynnema sp. NPDC023658
GCTCCCCGTCGCGCCGGCACAGCAGCGCGTGCGACGTGCCACCCGACAACGGCCGCACCACCTCCAGGCCCCAGTCCCGGCACAAGCCCGCCACCAGCGGCTCCACCCCGGCCAACCACGACCGCACCCCCGCGCCGAACCGGCGCACCATGCGGTCCTCCAGCGTCGCCACTCAGCCGTCCAACCTCAGGATGAACTCCTCCACGTCCTCACCGCGCCCCGCCGCGAACCCCACGTCCTCGCCGATCGCGACGAACCCGCACTTCGCCAGCACCCGCAGCGACCCCACGTTGTCCACCGCCGTCCGCGCGTACAGCGGCCGCCGGCGCTCCTCCCGCAGGAACAGCTCCAACGCCGCCGTCGCCAACCCCATGCCCCAGTGCTCCCGGTCGATCCAGCAGGTCACCTCCGGCCGGCCGAACCGGGTGAACCGCGCGACGTGCCCCACGACCTCGCCGTCGAACACGACCGTCCGCGTCACCGTCGACTCGTCGGCCAGGTTCCGCGCCCACCGCACCAGGAACGCCGCCCGGTCCGACGGGTCCGCCGAGGTGAACGCGGCCATCCGGACCGCCTGCGGATCACGCTGGTGGTCGAAGAACACCAGCACGTCCCCGACGGTCACCTCGCGCAGTTCGACGCCCACGCGGCAAGTACACAACACGCACCCGCGTCGTCAGAAGATCCCGCGCCCGTTCCCGCGCACGACCACCCCGCCGGGTCGACGTCGGGTCGACGCCGGTCAGGACCCGGACGGGCTCAGAACGCGGGCCAGGGGATCGCCGGCCAGTCGTCGGACGGCTCCGGGTACACCCCCGCCGCCAGCAGCTTGTCCACCCGCTCCACCAACGCCGCCACCTCGGCGCGCGTCAGGTGCTCGTGCAGCCGGTCCGACAGCCCGCCGTCCAGCTCCGACCGCAGCCGCCGCAGCGCCTCCACCGCCTCGTCCGGCAGCTCCTCGCCCAACCAGCCCCACAGCACCGTGCGCAGCTTGTCGTCGGTGTGCAGGCAGATCCCGTGGTCCACCCCGAACACCCCGCCGTCCACCGCGTGCAGCACGTGCCCGCCCTTGCGGTCGGCGTTGTTCACCACCACGTCGAACGCCGCCATCAGCCGCACCCGCGGGTGGTCGGCGTGCACCAGCACCGCCGGCTCCCCGTACCGGTCGTGAGCCCGCAGCACCGAACGCCACCCCGGCCGCACCTGGTCCACCGGCACGATGTCCACCAGGTCGTCGTCCTCACGGGTGTCGACCCACCACTGCACCATGCCCGACCCGAACGGCCCCGCCCGCAGCACCGTCGGCGGCACCAGGTGCAACCCCGCCGCCTCCGACACCAGGTACGTGGACACCTCGCGGCCCGCCAGCGTGCCGTCGGGGAAGTCCCACAGCGGCCGCTCGCCCCGCACCGGCTTGTACACGCACTGCGCGGACACGCCGTCCAGGCTGACCCGGCAGAACAGCGTCGCGTTCGACGCGTCCACCAACCGGCCCTCGACCTCGATGCGGCCACGCCGCAGTAACTCGAGGACCTCGTCGCGTGCCGGCCCCACCGCCGGTCTCAGCCCTCGTCCGAGCGGCGGTAGCCGTTCTGCCGCGGGCAGACGTGCCCCTCCGGGTCCAGCGGCTCCGCGCACAGCGGGCACGGCTTGCGCCCCGCCCGCACCACCCGGTCGGCGCGCTCGGCGAACGCCCTCGCCTCCACCGGGCTCAGGAACACCCGCACCGCGTCCGGACCCTCCTCGGTGTCGTCGAGGACCACCGCCTCGTCGACCTCCTCCTCGGTGATCGCGAGCAGCTCGACGACCACCGCGCGGGACTCGGCGTCCCAGCC
>NZ_JBFAAX010001056.1:0-1835 GCF_040639995.1 Actinosynnema sp. NPDC023658
ACCGCCACCGCCGTCGTGAGCGACAGGGTCGTGAGCGACAAGACGGTCCTCCGACGCCGGGACGCGACCGGGGTCCTCGACGCGGTGGCGCCCTCTCCGGCGGTCACGGGCGGTGCGCGGCGTTCTCGACGAGCGCGACGACCGCGCGGGGGTCCTCGACCTCGACGACCAAGCGCGCGTAGCGCTCGTCGGCCAGTTCGATCACCACGGCCTTCGCCGGGTCGTGGACGTCCCAGAACACGCGCTCCCCGTCGAGGTGGAAGGTCCCCGCGGTGATCACGCCCGGCACGTGCGCCCCCGGAGCGCGGTTCCCCTTGGGCTCCCCGGCGATGCCGGGGTCGGCGGTGGCGCCGCGGACGTTCGCCAGCGGGATGGTCAGGCGGCTCTTGAGCGCCCAGAGCCGGTCCAACCCCTCGATGGTGACGACCAGGTCGTCGCCGTCGATGTCGATCTTCGCCATGCGGTGCTCCTTCATCGGTGGTCGAACCGCCGCGCCAACGCGGCGGGATCCAGTGCGGTGGGCGGGCAGTTCGCCCGGGCGCGCAGGCGCAGCCCGAGCAGCGCCGCGGTGAACGTCCCCGGCTCCGAGCCGGGCAGGACGGCGTCGAAGGCCCGGTCGAGGACCTCCAGGGCTTCACCGACCAGCGCGGCGACCTCGGTGTCCGAGGGAGCCCGCTCGACGGCCGCCAGCAACAGCAGGTCCAGGTCCGCCTCCAGGACCAGGCGCGCGGCCTGCGCCGGTCCGCCCGCGTCGACGAGGGCGTCGGCCAGCGGGCGGACGCAGTCGTCCACGTGCCGGCGCAGCACGGTCAGGTACAGCCCCCGCTTGCTGCCGAACGTCTTGTAGAGGCTGTTGCGGTGCACGCCCAGGTGGCTGACGAGGTCGTCCACGGACACCCCGTCGTAGGCCCGTTCCGCGAACAGCGCCGCCGCGGCCCGCACCACCTGGTCCTCGTCGAAACTCCTCGGTCGGCCCATGCGCCTACCCAATCAGTTGAGGAACGATCAGTCAAGAACGATCGTTCCCAAACTTCTCGGTCCCGCCGCGGCACGGGGTCAGAGGTAGGCGACGCCAGTCAGCTCCTCGGCCGCCGCCCAGAGCCGCCTGCCGACCGCCGGGTCGGCGGCATCACGGCCGAGACGGGCTTCGGCGACCGGGCCCACGGTCTCCCAGAGCCGGGCCGGGCCGAAGAACCGGCCGCCCCGCACACCGGGTTCGGTCGCGGCGCGCAACTGCGGCAGCGCGCCCCGCTCGACCGACTGGGTGGCCAGCAGGCCGAGTCGTGCGATCCACCGCCCGCGCCGGCCGAGGTGCTCCCAGGCGCGCGGGGTCAGGTTGGTGCGGGTCAGGCCGGGGTGGGCCAGCACGCTGACGACCGGTGATCCGGCGGCGCGCAGGCGGCGGTCCAGCTCGACGCCGAAGGCCGTGGTGGCGAGCTTGGACCGGCCGTAGGCGGCGGACGCCCGGTAGTCGCGCTCGAACATCAGGTCGTCGAAGTCGAGGTGCGCGTTCTTGTGGGTGATCGAGCTGAGGTTGACCACGCGGGCTTCCCGCGCCGCGGCCAGGTTGTCCAGCAGCAGGCCGGTCAGCGCGAAGTGGCCCAGCAGGTTGGTGGCGAGTTGCAGCTCGAAGCCGTCGACCGAGGTGCGGCGCGGGCCGAGCAGGACCACGCCGGCGTTGTTGACCAGCAGGTCGACCACCGGGTGGTCGACGGCCAGCCCCGCGGCGAACGCGCGGACCGAGTCGAGCGAGGCCAGGTCGAGCCGGCGCACCTCGGTGCCGCCGCCGATCCGGCGCGGGCGTTGGTGGAGGGCGAGGGCGAGCCGGCGGCGAC
>NZ_JBFAAX010001057.1:0-1835 GCF_040639995.1 Actinosynnema sp. NPDC023658
TCAACGCCCGCTTGCGCCGCCTGACCCTGCGCCAGCGGCACGGCGACTTCGGTGACCTGGTCGGCAGGGACCAGTTCGACGTCGTCACGGCGAACCCGCCGTACGTGCCGAGCGTCGCGGTGCCCGACCGGGGGCCCGCGCGGGCCTGGGACGCCGGGCTGGACGGGCGTTGCGTGCTCGACCGGCTGTGCGCGGTGATGCCGATGTTGTTGGCGGACAAGGGCATGGGCTTGATCGTGCACTCGTCGCTGTGCGACGCGGACGTCACGCTGCGGCAGTTGCGCGGCGGCGGTCTGAAGGCCTCGGTGGTGGCCCGCCGCACCATCGGGTTCGGACCGGTCATGCGCGGGCGGGCGGAGTGGTTGGCCCGTCGCGGGCTCATCAAGGACGACCAGAAGCACGAGGAACTGGTGGTGATCCGTGCCGACGCCGCGTGACGCGAGGGTGGTGACCGTGGTGCCCGGCGGGCCCGTCCTGGTGGAGGGGCCCGTGGAGCTGAGGACGGAGGACGGGACGGTGGTGTGCTCGGACCGGTTCGTCGTGGCGGTGTGCGCGTGCCGCCGCAGCAAGCGTTACCCGCTGTGCGACACGAGCCACCGCAAACGACGTTGACCGGTGCCCCTCGGGGGCCGGTGCTCACCGGAGGGGCAGGCGCAGCGCCGTCTGCCCCTTCTTCCACGCTCCCAGCAGGTGGTCGCCCAGCCGTTGCTCCAGCAACTCCGTGGCCTGCACGCCGAACACCACGGACCCGGTCAGCTCCGGCTCGCGGGCCAGCAGGTCACCGATGACGTCCCGCCGCATGATCTGCTCGTGCACGGCGTCCGCCTCGATGTGCTCGGTGAAGAACTCGACGCAGTCGGGGTGCGCGTCCAGCCGTTCCAACGCCTTCGCCATGCGGGTGGCGCTGGGGGCGGTGGTGATCTCGGCGGCGGCGAAGTGGCCCACCAGCGACCCGCGCAACGACCGGTGCAGGCCGCACAACGACATGAGGTTCACCGTCGCCAGCATCACCGCCGGCGCGTGCTCCAGGTAGCGCAGGTAGCCGTTCTCCAGCCCGGAGCCGACGAGCAGGTCCGCGAACAGCCGCGAGTGCATGCGGTCGCCGCGCCCGCCGCCGAACTCGTCGAACTCCACCGCCACCAGCGCGGCCTTCGCGGAACCGCTCAAGCGCGGGATGACCCACGCGTGCGGGTCGGCCTCCTTGAGGTGGTAGATCGAGCGCAGCACCATGTACTCGCGCATGTGCCACCACTCGCCCTCGTCCTTGAGGAAGTGGCTCACGCCGGCGCCGTCGACCGGCTCGACCAGCAGTTCGTCCAGCACGCCGGTGATGTCCGCGCCGCCGGGCACGTCCGCCCGCAGCGCGTCGAGGAACACCCGTTCCAACGCGCTCCGGAACCGCAGCAGCTCCGGCTCCCACTCCCAGTCGTCCGACACGCCCGCGAAGCCCTGGTAGTGCAGCTCGTAGCACACGTGCAGGGCCAGCTGCAGGTCTTCGCCGTACGGGTCGGCCGACACGTGCGAGGGCAGGCCCACCGCCGGCGGGTCGCCGCGCAGGGCGTCCAGCACGGCGGCGGAGAGGGGGCCTCGCGGTGCGGGCAGCACGGCTCGGTCGACGGCGGGGTCCACAGTGGTCATGCCCGTGGACTACCCGCTCCGGTCGGGGTGCACGCGAGCAGATCGACCGCGGCGCCGGGTGATCCCGCCCTCAGTTGCCGTTGCGCGCCTGTCCCGTGCTCCACCACGCCGCGAACCAGCGACCGGACCAGGTCCCCGTCGTCACCCAGCGCGTCCGACACGTGCTCCAGCAACGCCTCGACCAGCTCCACCGCGGG
>NZ_JBFAAX010001058.1:0-1833 GCF_040639995.1 Actinosynnema sp. NPDC023658
CAGCGCCCCCGGTCGACCGACGCCGGCTGGCCGACCTCCGCCGGCGGATCTCCGACGCCGCGGGCGCACCGGTGATCGTGAGCCGGCACACCGACCCCGCCACGATGGCCTTCGTCTCCCGACGGGACCTGGCCGACGTGGCCGCGCAGGGCCCGGCGACCCCCGACCACGTGATCCGCACCAAGCGCGTCCCGCTGATCGGTGACGACGTCGCCGGCTACGCGGCCGACTACCGCCGGTACTTCGACGAGCACGCGCGGCCGGGGCTGACCATGCTCGACCCGGCGCCGCGCGTGGTGCTCGACCCCGGGCTGGGCATGCTCACGGTCGGCAGGCGGGCCAAGGACGCCGACATCGCGCGGGACATCTACGCCCACACGATCGACATCATCGAGCGGGCGGAGGAGCTGGGCGGCTACCGCGCGTTGCCGCCGGGGGACCTGTTCGACATGGAGTACTGGGAGTTGGAGCAGGCGAAGCTGCGGCGTTCCGGCGCACCGGCGGAGTTCACCGGCGAGGTCGCGCTGGTCACCGGTGCGGCGTCCGGCATCGGCCGGGCGTGCGCCGACGCGCTGCGGGCCAGGGGCGCGAGCGTGATCGGCCTCGACCTCACGCCGACCGCGAGCCACCCCGACTACCTCGGCCTCCAGGTCGACGTCACCGACCCGGACGCCGTCGAGGCCGCGATCGACCGGGGCGTGGAGCGGTTCGGCGGGGTGGACGTGCTGGTCGCGTCGGCCGGCGTCTTCCCGGCCAACACCCCGATCGCTGAGCTGGACCCGACCTCGTGGCGGCACACCATGTCGGTCAACGCGGACGCGATCGCGACCCTGTTCACCAAGGCGCACCCGCTGCTGAAGCTGGCCCCGCGCGGCGGGCGGGTGGTGGTCGTGGCGTCCAAGAACGTGCCCGCGCCAGGACCCGGCGCGGGCGCGTACTCGGCCTCCAAGGCGGCGGTCACGCAACTGGCCAGGGTCGCCGCGCTGGAGTGGGCGGCCGACGGCATCAGGGTCAACGCGGTCCACCCGGACGCGGTCTTCGACACCGGCCTGTGGACCGCCGAGGTGCTCGCCCAGCGCGCCGCGCACTACGGCCTGAGCGTCGAGGCCTACAAGCGGCGCAACCTGCTGGGCACCGAGATCACCAGCGCGGCGGTCGGCCGGGTGATCGCGGAGCTGTGCTCGGACACCTTCGCCCACACCACGGGGGCGCAGGTGCCGGTCGACGGCGGGAACGAGCGCGTGGTCTGACCCGGTGCCGCCGCGGCCCCACCGCTGGTCCGACCCCGTGCTGCCGCGGTCCTACCCGCGGCTGTGGCTCACCGGGCGGGCCACGTCGGTTGGCTTGCGGCGGCGGACGGCGACGAGCAGGCCCACCGCGGACAGCATGGCCACGCCCATGGCCGTCCACGCCGTCGCCAGGTCGAAGGTCTGCGCGCACCACCCGAAGAACGGCGGCATGGTCGCGCTGCCGACGTACACGCCGATCTGCGTGACCGACGTGGCCGAGGCGACCCGGTCCGGGAAGCGGTCGGCCACGGCCAGGTTGAACACCCCCGACCACGCCCACCCGGCGGCGAAGCCCAGGAACAGCGCCACCACGAACACCGCCGAACCACCCGTGGCGAACAGGCCCTGCCCCAGCGCGCCCAGCGTGATCATCACCGACGCCGTCAGCAGCAGGTCCGGCCGCCACCGGTCGGCCGCGAGCCCCACCACCAGCCGCGAGGCGAACCCGGACGCCGAACCCAGCGACAGCATCAGGCCGGCCCCCGCCGGGCTGAACCCGACGTCCACCGCGGTCACCACGAGGTAGGCGGCCATCGCGTTGGCC
>NZ_JBFAAX010001059.1:0-1832 GCF_040639995.1 Actinosynnema sp. NPDC023658
CGCTCGGACCCGCCCGCCCGGGACCAACCCCGCCGTCCCCACCCAGAGCACCGGCACCGCGCCCCCGCAGCACGCCCTCAACACCGGCGCGACGCTCGCGCAGGACTACACCGCCTCGCTCAACGCGGGCGGCGCGGACGTGCACGTGGCCCCGCCCATCGGCAGGCCGCTGGCCAACACCCGCGCGCAGGTCCTCGACGGCGCGCTGCGGCCCGTGCCGCCCGGCGTCACGGGCGAGCTGTACCTGTCCGGCACGGGCGTCGCGCGCGGCTACCTCAACCGGCCGGAGCTGACCTCGGAGCGGTTCGTCGCGGACCCGGGCGGCACGCCGGGCGAGCGGATGTACCGGACCGGCGACCTGGCCCGGTGGAACGACGCGGGCGAGATCGAGTACCTGGGCCGGGCCGACGACCAGGTGAAGGTCCGCGGGTTCCGGATCGAGCTGGGCGAGATCGAGGCCGTGCTGGCCGCGTCGCCGGACGTCTCGCACGCCGCCGTCGTGGTGCGCGCCGACAACGCCGGCGGCAAGCAGCTCGTCGGCTACGCCACGCCGGAGCACGGCCACGAGCCCGCGGGCGACGAGCTGCGCGCCGCGCTGGCACGGGTGCTGCCGGAGCACATGGTGCCCGTCGCGGTGGTCGTGCTCGACGAGTTCCCGGTGGGGCCCAACGGCAAGCTCGACCGCCGCGCGCTGCCCGACCCGGAGTTCACCGGCGCCGGCGGTCGCGATGCGGCCACGGAGTTGGAGGCGCGGCTGTGCGGGCTGTTCGCCGACGTGCTCGGCATCGCGGAGGTGGGGCCCGAGGACGGGTTCTTCGACCTGGGCGGCGACAGCATCGTGTCCATCCAGCTCGCCGGGCGGGCCCGCGCGGTCGGGATCGAGCTGACCCCGCGTGACGTGTTCGCCCACCCGACGCCCGAACGGCTCGCCACCGTCGTGCGCGTCACCGACCTGGCGGCGGACCGGCGGACGCCGGACGACGGGACCGGCCCGGTGACGCCGTTGCCGATCGTGCACTGGCTGCGCGAGCGCGGCGACGCGATCGACGGGGTCAACCAGTCGATCGTGGTCCGCACCCCGGCCGGGTTGCGGGTCGCGGACCTCGTGGCGGGCGTCCAGGCGCTGCTGGACCACCACGACGCGTTGCGGCTGCGCCTGTCCCGGCCGGCCGAGTCGACCCGCTGGGGCACCGAGATCCTGCCCGTGGGCGCGGTGGACGCCGCCGAGGTCGTGCACCACGTGGAAGACACCGGGGACGCCGACCTGCTCGCCACGCACGCCCGTGCGGCGGCGGAGAGCCTGCGGCCCGACACCGGCCCGTCGCTGCGCGTGGTGTTCCTCGACGCCGGAGCGGACCGCCCCGGGCGGCTGCTGCTCGTCGCGCACCACCTGCTCGTGGACGGCGTGTCGTGGCGGGTGCTCGTGCCGGACCTGACCGCCGCCTGGCGGGCCGCCGCCGAGGGCCGACCGGCGGACCTCGCGCCCGTCGGCACGTCCTACCGCACGTGGGCGCGGACGCTGGAGGCCGAGGCAGGCGGACGGGCCGACGACGTGGCCGCGTGGAGCGGGCTGCTCACCCCCGACGAGCCGTTGGCGGACCGGCCGCTGGACCCCGCCACGGACGTCGTGTCCACGTTGCGGCACCACCGCGCGGAGCTGCCGCCGGAGGTCGTCGAACCGCTGCTCACGACCGTGCCCGCCGCGTTCCACGCCGGGGTGGACGACGTGCTGCTCGCCGCGCTGGCCATCGCCGTCGCCGCCCGGCGCCCCGGGCACGTGCTGGTGGACCTGGAGGGTCACGGCCGCGACGAGCTCGCGGACCTGGACCTGT
>NZ_JBFAAX010001060.1:0-1830 GCF_040639995.1 Actinosynnema sp. NPDC023658
TGCCGTTCGAGTTGAGCCGGAACTTCTGGTTCGCGCCGCCGTTGCAGTCCCAGATCGCCAAGCGGGTACCGGTGGCGGTGCTGCCCCCGGGCACGTCCAGGCACTTGGAGCCGTTGAACACCCGCAGTTCACCCGACGACGAGAACTCCCAGCCCTGGTTGGCGCCACCGGTGCAGTCCCAGATCTGCAGCTGCGCGCCGTTGGCGCTGGAGTTGCCCGTGACGTCCAGGCAGCGACCGGATCCGACGCCCACGAGCGGAGCGGGAGCGGCCTGCGCGGGTGAGGTCGCCAGCACCAGCGCAGGAGCGGTCAGCGCCAGGGCGAGCAAGGCTCTGCCCAGGCGTGATGGAGCGCGCATCTGATCTCCTTTGATCATTGCGGACAGGCGAATCAGGAGCAGGCCAGCGATTGTTAGGTTTCTAACGAAACAAAGTCAAGTCTTCAGCCCCATCAAGACGCGACGCTTGACTTTGTTTCGCTGGCGACTTAACAATGTCGGGTCGCGGCGGCCCCACTTGCCGCAGCGGTCACCGACGGACGGCGTCGCTCGCGGTCGACCGCACGGCCGCCTGGGTGGTGCGGTTGGGCGCTACGGGTGCGCCGGCGGTTGGCTCGGTGGCTTCCAGCCGTGCGCGAGCAGGTCGAAGAGCGTCTCGACGGCGGCTCGCCGGTCCTGCCGGCCACGGGCCAGGGACGGGATTTCGAGCACGAACCGGGCCAGGGCGGCGCACACGAGGTCATCGCGGTCCACGCCGGTCTCGTCCGCGATGGCCGCAGCGAGGCTGCCGGCGTGCCGGGTCCACATGCGTTCGGCGTAGGCGCGCAGCTCCGGCGTGGAGTCCACCAGGTCGTTGAACTCGGCCGCCTGCGGGTGCGCCGCGATCGGCAGCCAGGTGTCGAGGACGTGCTGCCGCAGCGCGTCGAGGACGTCCTGACCGGCGGGGCGGTCCCGCACCGCGGCGACCAGCTCCGCCTCCCGGTCCCCCTCCTGGTCGAACACCAGCGCTTCCTTGCCGGTGAAGTGCTTGAACAGCGTGGTGGTCGAGACGTCGGCCTCGTCGGCGATGTCCCGGATGCCCACCTGGTCGTAGCCGCGCTCCAGGAACAGCCGCAGTGCCGCGTCCGCGATCGCTTGACGGGTGGCGGCCTTCTTGCGTTCACGGCGGCCGACGGGAACCTCGGTCATGGGCCTGATCCTAACCGAAGGTGGGGCGGGTGAAAAAGTTGACTCGTTGCACTTCGCTATCGGGTCTGCTTTTCTGGTGAAGTCCTGCGCGGACCGTCCGCGCAGACCGATCCGGAGGAAACGACCATGGCCTCACCAGCACCCGCCCACGCCAGGATCAGCATCGTCGGCGCCGGCCCCGGCGGGCTCACCTGCGCCCGCATCCTGCAGCGGCACGGTCTCGCGGTCACCGTCCACGACCGCGAGACCGGTCCCGACGCCCGCGACCAGGGCGGCACCCTCGACCTGCACGCCGACGACGGCCAGGTCGCCCTGCGCGAAGCCGGTCTGCTCGACGAGTTCTTCGCCCGGGCCCGGCCGGAGGGGCAGGAGATGCGGCGGCTGGACACGACCGGCGAGGTCCTCACCCACCACGTCCCCGGCCCGGACGAGCTGTTCAAGCCCGAGATCGACCGCGGTCGGCTGCGCACCCTGCTGCTCGACTCGCTCCAGCCCCGGACCGTCCGGTGGGGGCAGGCCCTGGAACGGGTCAGCGGGCCCACCGACGGCCCGCGGACGTTGCACTTCACCGACGGCACGACCGCCGAGGCCGACCTGGTGATCGGCGCGGACGGCGCGTTCTCCCGGGTCCGCCCGGCCGTCTC
>NZ_JBFAAX010001061.1:0-1830 GCF_040639995.1 Actinosynnema sp. NPDC023658
CGTGGTCGCCCTGGTGCGGGAGGTCGTCGATCGGCGGGTAGCCGCCGCGGGGGCGGGGCAGCGGAGCGGTCGACTTCGGGTGGGCTGGGGTGCGGGCGTCGGGCGCCCAGACGTCCGCTCCGAGCAGCCGCGCGTACCGCCCGTCCGGGCCGAACGCCGCGCCGCCCGCCACCACCGGCACCCCGGCGGACTGGCAGGCGGTGATGGTGGCGTGCGCGGTGGGCAGTCGGGTGGCCAGCGACCCGGAGAGCGCGACCGCGTCCGGGTCGGTGCTGTGCAGGTGGGTGATGAGGTGCGGGGCCGGCACCTGCGCGCCCAGGTAGTCGACGCGGAAACCGCGCAGCTTCAGCACTTCCGCGAGCAGCCGGGCGGGCAGGGCGTGCCACTCGCCGTCGACGCACGCCACGGTGATCCGGCCGCCGTGCCGCGCGGGGCGGTCGACGGCCGCGCCCAGCCTGACGATCACCCGCTCGTTGATCGCGGTGGCGGTGTGCTCCTGGGCGACGGTCAGGCGGTTGGCCGCCCACTCCGCGCCGACCCGCCGCTGCACCGCGCCGATCACGTCGAGCAGCACGGTCTCGGCGTCGATCCCCTCGGCCAGCGCCCGCAGCACCACCTCGGCCGCCCGGTCCTCGTCACCGTCGACGACCGCGTCCCACAGCTGCCGCGCACCTCCGCGCGCGTCCACCACCACGGCGCTCATCCGGTGCGCGTCTCCCGCTCGCCGTCCGCCACCGCCGTCAGGTGCCTGCCGCGCGGCGCGGTGATCGCCAGCACGGCGACGTCGTCGTGGCCGCCCGCGCCGATCCACTGCGACGCGACCATGTGCACGTGCTCCACGACGGCGTCCGCGGGCATCCCGGCGCACGCCGCGAGCGTGCGGTGCAGCCGGTCCTCGCCGAACATCTCGTCCCCGAGCGGCCCGCCGACCGCCTCGGTGATCCCGTCGGTGTAGAGCAGGCACGTCTCGCCGGGCGCCAGGACGACCTCGGCGGTCACGGCGTCGATCTCGGGCAGCACGCCGATGAGGGTGCCACGCGTGGGTACCTCGTGCACCTCCCCGGTGGACCGCACGACCAGCGGCGGCAGGTGCCCGCCGCTGGTGACCCGCAGCCGCACGTCGGGCCCGACGCGGGTCGCGGACGCCAGCAGGAGCGTGACGAACCGGGTGTGGTGCGAGCTGAGCAGCGCGTCGTTGAGCAGGGTCAGCATCCGCCGGTGGTCGCCCGCCAGCGGCAGCAGCGCGTGCAGGGTGGCGCGGACCTTGCCGGTCATCACCGCCGCCTCCAGGCCCTTGCCGCACACGTCACCGAGCACGACCAGGGACTCCCCCGCCTCACCCGCCACCGGGTGCACGTCGTAGAAGTCGCCGCCGACGCGTTCGGTGTCCAGCGCCGGGCGGTAGCGGCCCGCGAACTGCACGCCGTCGACGGCGCGCAGCGTCGGGGGCAGCAGCTCGCGCATCAGCGTCTCGGTGATGGACACCTGCTGGGCGAACATCCGCGCCGCCGACATCGCCGCGCCCGCACGGGCCGCGAACAGCCGCGCGAAGACCTCTTCCTCCTCGCTGAACACCTGCTGCTCGGTGCGCCGCAGCAGCACCAGCGCGCCCGCCGGGACGCCGTGGCCCGGCAGCGGGGTCACCACGATGGAGCCGACGTCCCCGAACCCCTCGGGCACCAGCCAGCCGGGCGCGGACGACGGTTCGATCCAGCGCGACGGCACGGGCGGGAAGCCCTGGAGCGCCTCGGCCAGACCGACGACCTCCTCGGGGTCGATCGGCAGCCGCTCGTGCACCGCGTCACGGCCGCGCACGCACCACGTGACGGG
>NZ_JBFAAX010001062.1:0-1829 GCF_040639995.1 Actinosynnema sp. NPDC023658
GGTGTCGGTGGACGTGCAGCGCTACCAGGGTTTCCTGGAGGGATTCGGCGTCGACGTGCGGGACGTGAAGCGGATCGGTGACGAGAGCGACCCGCGGATCGTCGGACACGACGTCACCGACGGCGCCCCCGAGGGCGGCCGGACCGCGATGGAGAACCTGCTCCAGAAGGACCCGGGCGTGAACCGGGTCTACACGATCAACGAGCCGGCGGCGGCGGGCGCGTACGAGGCGCTCAAGGCGGTGGGCAAGGAGAAGGACGTCACGATCGTGTCGGTCGACGGTGGCTGCCCCGGCGTGCAGAACGTCAAGGCGGGCATCATCGGCGCCACCTCCCAGCAGTACCCGTTGAAGATGGCGCAGCTGGGCGTGGAGGCGATCGCGAAGTTCGCGAAGGACGGCACCAAGCCGCAGAACACCGCAGGCAAGGACTTCGTCGACACCGGCGTCACGCTGATCACCGACCAGGCCGCCACCGGCGTGGAGTCGAAGGACTCCGCCTGGGGCCTGCAGAACTGCTGGGGCTGAGCCATGTCGACCACCCTGCCCCAGGGCCGCTCGACCGGCGGCAACCCGCTCGACGAGGCCAAGCGCTCACCGCTGACCCGGCTCCAGCACCTGTTGCACGCGCAGGCGACCATCGGTCCCGCCGTGGTGCTGCTGGCCTCGGTCGTGGTGTTCGCGGTGCTGTCGGAGCGGTTCCTCACGCCGGGCAACATCTCGCTGATCCTCCAGCAGGTCGCGGTCGTCGGCACCCTCGCCGTCGGTCAGACCATCGTCATCCTCACCGCGGGCATCGACCTGTCCTGCGGGGCGGTGATGGTGCTGACCTCGATCGTGATGGCCAAGGTCGCCGCCGACACCGGGCTGCCCGGCCTGCCCGCGCTGCTGCTCGGGTTCCTGGTCGGCACGCTGTGCGGTCTGCTCAACGGGGTGCTGGTGACGCGGTTGAAGCTGCCGCCGTTCATCGTCACCCTCGGCACGCTCAACGTGTTCTTCGCGCTGAACCTCTGGTACTCCGAGAGCGCCACCATCCGCGGCACCGACATGCCGTCGCTGCTGTTGTGGACCGGCCAGACGATCAACCTCGGCGGCACGCGCATCACCTACGGCTCGATCATGATGGTGGTGCTGGTCGCCGCGATGGCGTTCGCGTTGAAGAACACCGCCTGGGGTCGGCACGTCTACGCCACCGGTGACGACGCGGAGGCGTCGCGCCTGTCGGGCATCCGCACCGGCCGGGTCCTGCTCAGCGTCTACGCGACGGCCGGCCTGGTGTACGCGCTGGCGGCGTGGGTGCTGATCGGCCGCATCGCCTCGGCCAGCCCGCAGGCGGGGCAGATGGACAACCTCGACTCCATCACCGCCGTGGTGATCGGCGGGACGAGCCTGTTCGGCGGTCGTGGCGCGATCGTGGGTTCGTTGATCGGGGCGTTGATCGTCGGCGTGTTCCGCAACGGTCTCGCGTTGGCCGGCGTGGACGTGCTGTGGCAGACGATGGCGGTCGGTGTGCTGATCATCGTGGCGGTGTCGCTGGACCAGTGGATCAGGAAGGTGAAGCCATGACCACCCCCGTGCTCCAGGCCCGGGGCCTGGTCAAGCGCTACGGCCGGGTCACCGCCCTGGCCGGCGCCGACCTCGAACTGCTGCCCGGTGAGATCCTGGCCGTGATCGGGGACAACGGGGCTGGCAAGTCCAGCCTGATCAAGGCCCTGTCGGGAGCCGTGGTCCCGGACGAGGGCGACATCCTGGTCGACGGCGAGCCGGTGTCGTTCAGCACGCCCCTCGACGCCCGGGAAGCGGGCATCGAGACGGTGCACCAGTCGCTGGC
>NZ_JBFAAX010001063.1:0-1827 GCF_040639995.1 Actinosynnema sp. NPDC023658
CGGAGGACATCGGGCCGGAGGTGCGGTCGCTGCCGGTCGACCCGGAGTGGGCCCGGCTGACCGTCGGCACGCCGGGTCGCACGACGGCGGGCGCGGTGGCGGTGGCGGGCGCGTCGCTGGTGGAACGGCTGGAGCCGGAGGTGCGCCGGCTGCTCAAGGTGGTGTTCTGCGACCCGGCGCCCATGCCGCGGCCGCCGGTGGCCGAGGAGCCGCCCGCGCCGGTGGTCGTCGACGAGCCGGTGCCGCTGAGCGTGGACGGCCCCCTGGCGGAGTCCCCCGCGCCGGTGTGGGGCGAGCAGCTCGGTGATGAGGTCGTGCCGTCCGACCACCGCAGCACCGAGCCGGAACGCGACGCGCTGCGCCGGATGCTGGGCGAGCGCTACGGGGAGCACGCGGCGGTGGCGTGCCGGCACATCGTGCAGCGCCCGGACGACCCCGAGGCGTTCGAGGCGGTGGTGACGGACCTCGCGGCGGTGTCGGCGTGCCTGCGCGGCGACGAGGAGATCCTGGTCGAGGCGATGCGCAGCGGGAAGCTGGGCAGGCTGTGGCCGTACGCGGCCGCGGTGGTGTCGGGCCTGCGGCGGCTGCCGGTGCACCAGGGCGTGACGGTGTGCCTGGGCGAGGCGCGCGGCTACCGGACCGGTGACGTGCTGGTCGAGCACGGCGTGCTCAACACCGTCGCCGGGCCGTCGGTGCCGGTCGACGGCCGGGTGGAGTTCGTGCTCTGGTCGGTGACGGGGCGGCGGGTGTCGGTGGTCGACTCGTTCGGCAGCGTGGTCCAGGAGCGGGTGCTGTTCCCGCCGGGCACGGCGTTCAAGGTGCTCGCGGTGGTCGAGGCGGAGGACTCCGCGCCGATGCAGGTCATGGCGCAGGAGGTGGTGGGCCGCCACCACGAGCTGCCGCCGGGGGTGCTGGGCAGCCTGGAGAGGGCCGCGGTGGCGCTGCGCGGCTACGCCCGGGCCACCGCCTGACCCGGCCGCGTCAGTAACCGACGGCGCGCTCCGCGAACTGCGGCGCGGGTACGGCACCCCCTGCCTCCGGGTAGGAGATCCGGTCGGACACGCCGTCCGAGGTGTAGCGCTGCTGCGGCGCGGCGGCCAGCTGGTCCAGCCACACCGTCGAGCCGTAGCGCGCGTCCTCCCCCGACGGGTCCTGCGACCGGATGCGCGGCGTGCTCGCCGGGTCGAACTCCGCCGCGAACGGCGACGGCGCCGGACCCGCGCCCACCATCAGCACGCACACGTACTCGTACGACATGCCGCCGGACGCACCCCGCAGGGCCAGCGCGCCATTCGCGGGCACCGCGCCGAACGGCAGCGCGAGGCTCGTCACCCGGTAGTTGGGCACGGCCTGCTGGATCTCCCGCTGCCCCGCCGCGATCGCCTCCTGCGCCCCCTGCTCGCCGGCCGTCGCGAGGTTGGTGTGGTCGCGGGTGTGGTTGCCGATCTCGAAGCCGTGGTCGCGCAGCCAGCGCAGGGCCGCGCCGTCCGGCGACCCGAACGGCCCGGCGTTGACGTACAGGCTCGCCACCGATCGGAAGCCGGGGTGCCGCGCGGCCACGTCGAGCAGGATGGCGATCGCCGTGCCGGGCGCGGGCTGCCCGTCCGCACCCAGCGCGAACTGCGTCGCGTCACCGTCGTCGAAGGTCAGCACGACGGGGTGCGCGCCCGCCGGGAGGTCCATCCGCCCGGTCGCGTACTCGGTGGTCGTCACCGGCACGTACCCCTCGTTCGCCAGCCGCTCCCGCTCGGCGCGGAACGCCGCCGGTGTCCGGTCGTAGACCGAGGCGGGCCGCTCGACGAGCCGGTGGTACATCAGGATCGGCAC
>NZ_JBFAAX010001064.1:0-1824 GCF_040639995.1 Actinosynnema sp. NPDC023658
GCCAACGTGTTCAAGTAGGACTCCTGCGGGCCGGTCATCGGCTCGTCGCCGGTGGTCCAGTCCTGCGGGTCCTTCTCCGGGTTGCGGTCCACGCCTGTCTCCTCACCTCGAACGCCCGTTCGAGGTACCCACTGGAACGGCCCTTGACACACCCCAATATGGTCTAGTCCAATTCCCTCACCTGGAGGCCGCCACCGCTGGGAGGAGACGACGATGTCGCGCAGGGTCCTGTTCGCCCGGGTGGCGGCGGTGGTGGCGTTGGTGGTGGGAGCGGCGGCGGTCGGTCTCGCGCCCGCCTACGCCGCGTCGGTCACCGCCGCGTTCGCCAAGACGTCCAGCTGGGACAGCGGCTACACCGCGCAGTTCTCGATCAAGAACGAGACGAGCGCGGCGATCACCGACTGGAAGGTCGAGTTCGACCTGCCCGCCGGGACGGCGGTCGGCGCCTACTGGGACGCCTTGCAGACCACCGCGAGCGGTCACTACACGTTCACCAACCGCGAGTACAACGGCAGCGTCGCACCCGGCGCCGCGGTGACGTTCGGGTTCAACGCCTCGGGCACCGCGAGCCCGACGAACTGCAAGCTCAACGGCGCGTCCTGCGCCGGTGCACCGACTACGACGACGACCACTACCACGACGACAACCACCACCACGACGACCACGACCACGACGACCGGTTCGACGACGACCACCACCACGACCCCGCCCGCCACCGGGCTGCCCAAGCGGGTCCTGGTCGGGTACCTGCACGCCAGCTTCGCCAACGGCTCCGGCTACATCCGGATGAGGGACGTCTCCGACGACTGGGACATCATCAACCTGTCCTTCGCCGAACCCACCTCCGCCACCTCCGGCGACCTCCGCTTCGCCCAGTGCCCGGTGGCCGAGTGCCCGAACGTCGAGTCCGAGGCCGAGTTCATCGCGGGCATCCGCGACAAGCAGGCCAAGGGCAAGAAGGTGCTCATCTCCATCGGCGGCGCGAACGGCCAGGTGCAGCTGTCCACCACGGCCGCGCGCGACGCGTTCGTCCGCTCCGCGTCCGCCATCATCGACAAGTACGGGCTGGACGGCCTCGACGTCGACTTCGAGGGCCACTCCCTGTCGCTCAACGCGAACGACACCGACTTCCGCACCCCGACCACGCCGGTGATCGTCAACCTCATCCAGGCGCTGAAGACCCTGAAGGCCCGCTACGGCGCGAAGTTCGTGCTCACGATGGCCCCGGAGACGTTCTTCGTCCAGGTCGGGTACCAGCACTACGGCGGCAGCAGCGGCGCCGACCCGCGGGCGGGTGCGTACCTGCCGGTGATCCACGCGCTGCGCGACGACCTGACCCTGCTCCACGTCCAGCACTACAACTCCGGCCCGATCATGGGCCTCGACAACCAGTACCACTTCATGGGCGGCAGTGACTTCCACGTCGCCATGGCGGACATGGTGCTGGCCGGGTTCCCGGTGCGCGGCGACGCGACGAAGGTGTTCCCCGGCCTGCGCCAGGACCAGGTGGCCATCGGGCTGCCGGCGAGCGTCAACGCGGGCAACGGGTTCACCTCCGTCACCGAGGTGCAGAAGTCGTTGGACTGCCTGATGAAGGGCGCGAACTGCGGCACCTACAAGCCGAAGGCCGTGTACCCGGACCTGCGCGGGCTGATGACGTGGTCGGTCAACTGGGACAGGTACAACAACTACGAGTTCTCCCGTTCCCACCGCGCCTACCTGCCGAGGTAGCCGGACCGCCCGCCCCGCCGGACCACCCCGGCGCAAGGAAGAGCTCGTGGCCAACATCCTGTACCGGATGGGCCGCGTCTACCTGCACCAGAA
>NZ_JBFAAX010001065.1:0-1822 GCF_040639995.1 Actinosynnema sp. NPDC023658
CGGGTCTGCGCTGGGACTTCTGGGCGCGGGCTGAGCGTGCTTACCCGATCTGCCGGGACCGGCGGGGTGGAGCGCGGCCCAGCTGCTGACGCCGCAGGCCGGGCCGGTGCCCGAACTGCCGGGCGAGCTGCCGAAGGGCCCTGCCCAGGGCCAGCAGCCCGGCCAGCCGCCGACGTCCGTGCCACCGCCGCAGGGCTGCAAGGACTTCAGCCCGGCCGTCGTCGGCACGTGCCTGAACCCGGTGTCCGGGGTGGCGCTGACCGACGTCAACCAGACGACCGGCGCGGTCACGGCGCTGGCGACCGAGCGCACCACCGGCCGGCTGCTCAAGGTGACCAAGGACGTCGACCCGGTCGAGGTGGCGAAGTTCGAGGTGGACGCGTCGGCCGACGGCGGGCTCACCGGGCTCACCCTGTCGCCCACGTACGCGGAGGACCAGCTCGTCTACGTGTACGTGACCACGGCGACCGACAACCGGGTGATGCGGCTCGCGCCTGGTGACGTGCCGAAGCCGGTGCTGACCGGCATCCCGAAGGGCCCGACCGGCAACCGGGGCGTGCTCGCCTACGACCGCACCGGGGCGCTGCTGGTGGCCACCGGGGACGCGGGCAACCCGGCGGCGGCGGGCGACCCGAACTCGCTGGCCGGGAAGGTGCTGCGGGTCGACGGCACGGGTCAGCCGGCGCGCGGCAACCCCACGGCGGGCTCGCGCGTGCTGGCGAGCGGGCTGAAGTCGCCGGGCGGGCTGTGCGTGTCCGGCGACGGGTCGAAGACGTGGGTGACGGACGCGGGCGCGACCGCCGACGTGCTGTACCGGGTGGAGCCGGGCAAGGCGCTGGGCGACCCGGCGTGGTCGTGGCCCGAGCGGCCGGGCGTCGGTGGCTGCGGGTCGTTCTCCAACACGGTGATGGTGACCACGGCCACCACTCCGGGCCTGCTCAACCTGCCGATGAACCCGGACGGCGGCTTCACCGGCAAGCCCGAGGTGACCATGAACGGCGAGGACGGCTTCGGCCGCCTCGGCCCGCTGGTGATGCTCGACGACACGACCGCGCTGGCGGGCACGGTGAACAAGGTGGCGGGCGGTGCGCCGGTCTCCAGCGACGACCGCGTGGTGATCGTCGTGCGCGAGAGCGCGACCGGCGGCAGCAAGGACTGACGCGCCGGGGCCCACGTCCGTGGGACTCTTCGTGCCGAGGGTCGGCGCGAGGGGGCGGTGTCGTGGACCGGGTGGTCGTGGCGGTGCTGGTGGACGGGCTGGTCGGGCTCGCGTTGCTGGTCGTGCTGTGGCCGACCGCGTCCGCCGGGCGGCGGTTCCTGCGGCGCTGGGGCGTGCCCGAGCCGGACGACCGGCAGAGCGCGTCGGCGGCGGGGTACCTGAGGGCCTGGCGGCTGCTGTACCCGGTGCTGTTCCTGCTCACGCCGGTCGCGGCCGAGGTCGGTGCGCGGGCGTTCGGCTTCTCGCCCCGCGACTACGGCGTCACGGGCGCACTCGCACCCCTGCTCGCCGCTCTGCTGATCGCGGAGGTCGTCGCGGCGCTGCGCCCCGTGCGCGGCACCCCGGGCGAGGTGACCGTCCGGCGGCACTGGCGCGACCTGGTGCCCCGGTCCGCGATCGTCACCCTGCTGTCGCTCACCGCGGTGGCCGTCCTGTCGGCCGCGATGGGGCTGGCGGCCCAGCCGTGGGGCGACCAGGTCGCCGCCTCGGTGCCCGCCGACGGCACCTGGCGGTCGGACGACGGCACCGCGGTGCGGTCAGGTCGTCGCGGCCAAGCAGCCGATCACCCACCGCAGCTGGCGGTACCGGCCGGACGGCCACGTC
>NZ_JBFAAX010001066.1:0-1822 GCF_040639995.1 Actinosynnema sp. NPDC023658
CCGACAAGGTCGACACCGAGATCCCGTCGCCCGCGGCGGGTGTGCTCCAGAAGATCGTCGCCCAGGAGGACGGCGCCGTCTACGGGTCCGTCGCGCGCGGCGTCGAGCAGATGCTGGAGGCCAACCCGGCGCTCCGGCAGATCATCTCGCAGATGGGCGGCACCGGCGCGATCGTGGACGTCTACCTGGCGTCGATCCTGGGCATCATCGCCCTGTTCACCGCGATCTACGTGGTGCAGTCGACGCTGCGGCTGCGCACCGAGGAGACCGCGTTCCGCGCCGAGCCGGTGTTGGCCACGGCGGTCAGCCGGTCCGCGTGGGTCGGCAGCCACGTGCTGTTCACCACCGTCGGCTCGGCCGTCGTGCTGGCGGCCGCGGGCCTGGGGGCGGGGCTGGTGCACGGCGCGCGGGTCGGTGACGTGGGCGGGCAGGTCGCGCGGCTGGTCGGCGCGGCGGTGGCGCACGTCCCGGCGGTGTGGGTCGTGGCGGGCCTCGCGCTCGTGCTGTTCGCGCTGGTGCCGAAGCTGTCCTCGGCGAGCTGGGCGGTGATCGTGGTGTTCCTGGTGCTCGGCCAGCTCGGACCGCTGCTCCAGCTCGACCAGTGGGCGATGGACCTGTCGCCGTTCACGCACATCCCCAAGGTGCCGGGCGCGGACCTCACGGCGGCGCCGCTGCTGTGGTTGACGCTGATCGCGGCGGCGCTGGTGGCGCTCGGCTTCGCCGGGTTCCGGCGGCGGGACGTCGGCTGAGTATCTGAAAGAAGTCTTTCGAAAGTCCTCTTTCAGGTCTACCGTCGGGGCCATGGACCTCCCACGGCCCCGACGGGTCACCGACGTCGACGCGCTCAAGGCGCTGGCGCACCCGCTGCGCGTGT
The DNA here is from genome assembly GCF_040639995.1 of Actinosynnema sp. NPDC023658. Lineage (NCBI taxonomy): Bacteria > Bacillati > Actinomycetota > Actinomycetes > Pseudonocardiales > Pseudonocardiaceae > Actinosynnema > Actinosynnema sp. NPDC023658. The sequence goes on from NZ_JBFAAX010001066.1 coordinate 875, forward strand.
CGCTGCTCGACCACCTGCTCGCGCTCGGTCCCCGCACGGCGAGCGAGTGCGCCGAGGCGGTCGGGTCGAGCGCCTCGAACTGCAGCTGGCACCTGCGGCAGCTGGCCAAGGCCGGGTTCGTCGAGCGGGCCGAGGCCGGCGACGGTCGGGAACGGCCGTGGCGGGCCACGTCGGTCGGCTACGACGTGGGGGCGTTCGACGACGACCCGGAGGTCCGCGCCCAGCAGGACGCCCTGCTCGCGCTGGGGATCAACGAGGAGAACCGGCTGGTGCAGCGGTTCGTCGACCGGCAGCACGACCTGCCGCGCGAGTGGCTGGACGCCGCCGCCATGCACAGCTACGCGGTCACCGTGACGCCCGAGGAGCTCACCGGCCTGCTCGGCAGGATCGACGACCTCCTGCGCCCGTACATCGTGCCGGTGCGCCAGGACGCGCCCGAGGGCGCGCTGCCCGTGCACGTCGGTCTCCGGGCGTTCCCGCGATGACCGGGCCGCTGGGCGTGCCGGCGTTCCGCCGGTTGTGGATCGCCGGGTTCGTGTCCGAGATCGGTGACTGGGTGCTGCTGGTCGCGCTGCCCGTGTACGTCTACCAGCGCACCGGCTCCACGGCGGCCACCGCGACGACGTTCGTGGTGGCGCTGCTGCCCAGCCTGGCGCTGTCGCCGCTGGCGGGCGTGCTGGCCGACCGCTGGGACCGGCGGAGGCTGATGCTGGTGGTCAGCCTCGCGCAGGCGGTCACCCTGCTGCCGCTGCTCACCGGCGACCTGGTGCTGGTCAACGTGGTCACGGCCGTGCAGGCCGGGTTGGCGGCGCTGTTCGAGCCCGCCAAGAACGCGCTGCTGCCGACGCTCGTGCCGCGCGAGCAGGTGCCCGCGGCCAACGGGCTGGTCGGGTTGAACGGCAACCTCGCCCGGCTGGTCGGCGCGTCGCTGGGCGGGCTGCTCCTCGG
>NZ_JBFAAX010001067.1:0-1821 GCF_040639995.1 Actinosynnema sp. NPDC023658
CCCACCGGCATCGGCCGTCTACCCATCAGGCCGCCTCGGTGGGAAGCGACTCGAACCACGCCGTTGACGACGTGGTCGACCGTGCCCGCGCTGAGGTTGACGGTCATGATGTGGTGCAGCTTCACCCCGGGCGTCGTGGGGACCTCGAAGCCGTTCTCGGTGTGGATGGACGGGTTGTTCTGGTTGAACACGTAGACGCCACCGCCGTGCAGCGTGTGCCTGCGGACCCGGTCACCGACCTTGTAGCCCGCCCAGCCCTCGACGTCGCCCTTCATCCAGTCCGCCTGCGTCGGCGGGTCGTAGGGCAGCTCGTTCTGGTAGAGCACGGTGGTGCCGTCCTCGCCGTTCCAGACGGTGTTGTGCCGCTGGAAGTGCTCGACGAACAGCCCGGTCGCGGTCACGTGGTCGCCGTTGACGACCACACCGGTCCGGCCGGTGTTGGTGTTCCAGCGCTGGGTGTCGGTGAAGCCCTCGACGCCGTGGTCCGCCCGCCACACCCACGTGTGGTCGATGAGCACGTTGTCGCTGTTGACCTCCAGCGCGGTGTCCGCCTTGCCCACGTGCGGCCCGCCGACGCGGAAGTACACGTCGGAGAGGGTGGTGGGGTTGGCCGGCGAGCTCCAGTTCAGGCCGTGCTGCTTGCCGACGCGCAGCAGCACCGGGGACAGCTCGGTCCCGGCGTCGACCGTGACACCGGCGACGACGACACCCGGCACGCCCGCGACGTCCAGCGGGACGGCGCCGCCGACCGCGGTGAGCGTGGCGTGCCCGATGCCGAGCACGACCGTGTCGGGCCGCTTGACCTCGATGCTGCGGGCGATGTCGTAGACGCCCGGCGTGAGCAGCAGGTGCTTGCCGAGCAGCAGCGCGGTGTTGATCTCCCGGACCGAGTCGCCCGGCTTGGCGACGTAGAAGTCGCTCAGCGGGATCGTGCGGCCGGGCGTGACGCCGTTGCCCCACGAGACGCCGCTGGTGTTCTTGCGCGCCGACGGGACGCGGACGTTGTACCTGCCGTTGGCGTCCACGAACAGGTACGGCTTCTCGCGGCTCACCGGGGTGGTGTCGAGCGTGGTGTAGGGCGGGTTCGGGAACGCCGAGTCGTCGGGAGCGCCCGTGACACCGGAGAACACCTGGTTCCACACGCCGTTCGACCAGCTGCCGAGCTCGCTGTTGCGGGTCAGCCACTGCTGCTGCGAGCCGTTGACGACCGACGGCAGCCTGGAGTCCGCGATGAACCCGCCGCTGGCGTACTGCGGGCCGGCGGTGCAGTAGTCCATCAGCGTGAACGTGCCGCTGGTGACGTTGAGCCGGCGCAGCGACACGGCCTGGGACACAGCCCAGAAGTTCGCCCCGGAGCGGCAGCCGTCCTGGCCCGCGCCGTTGATGTTGATGGTGAGGTTGCCGAGCGTGCGCCAGAAGTTGACCAGCGCCAGGCAGTTGCCCGTGCCGCCGTCGGCCAGGCAGCGGTTGTAGACCTCGACCTTGCCGTTGATCACCACGTCGGTGGGAGAGGCGCCGAGGCCGGCGATCTCGGTGTAGTAGCCGACCTTGATCTGGAGCGGCTGCTCCGCCGTGCCGTACTGGCCGGGCTTGAACAGGAACGCGTACCGCTGGGCGCCCATCTCGTTGTCGACCTGGGCGGCGTGCGTCGCGTCGAGGGCCGCCTGGATCTCCGCGACCGGCGTGGACGGGTCGAACACCCGGACGTTCACGCCGAGGTCGGACGACCCACCGCGGCGGGGCGGGTCGGCTTGCGCGGCCGGTGCGGCGGCGGCCGTGGCGGCGACCAGGGCGAGGCCGAGCACGAGCACCCTGGGGGCT
>NZ_JBFAAX010001068.1:0-1821 GCF_040639995.1 Actinosynnema sp. NPDC023658
CTCGTCCAGCGACAGCACGTCGACCGCGATCGGGCGGGCACCCGACAGCGCGACCAGCTCGGGCAGCTGCGACCGGCTGGTCACCACGACGCCGCACCCCGGCGTGCCCGGCAGCAGCGGCGTGACCTGCTCGGCGTCGCTGGCGTCGTCCAGCACCAGCAGCACCCGCCGGTCGGCCAGCCGCGCCCGGAACACGGCGGAGCGGGCGTCGAGGCCTTCCGGGATGGCCGTGGCGTTCATCCCCGAGGCGCAGAGCAGCTCGGTCAGCACGTCGGCGGGACGGCGCAGCCGGTCGCCCGCGCCGCCGAGCCGCACGTACCACTGCCCGTCCGGGAAATCGGGTCTGAGGCGGTGCGCCACCCGGACCGCGAGCACGGTCTTGCCCGCGCCGGGCGAGCCGGACAGCCGCACGACGGGCACGGCGGTGCCGGGCGTGCTCGGCTTGAGCACCTCGAGCATCCGGGCGATCACCTCCGACCGCCCGACCAGGTCCTCGGCGTCGGAGGGCAGCTGGCACTGCACGACCCACGGGCCCGACTTGACGCCGCCGACCTCGCCGGCGGGTTCGGTCCCGGCGGCGCGCGGCGGGGACCCGGAGGACGGGGACTCGACGGCCCGGCCCTCCGCGCGGGGTGCCGCGGTCAGCGCCGGGTCGCCGCTGAGGATCGCCTGGTGCAGGCGGGACAGCTGCTCACCGGGGTCGATGCCCAGCTCGTCGCTGAGCAGGCGGGCGATCGTGCGGTAGGCCTGCAACGCCTCCGCCTGCCGCTCGCAGCGGTACAGGGCGATCATCAGCTGGGCCCACAGCCGCTCCCGCAGCGGGTGCTCGGCCGACAGCTCGCGCAGCGCGCCGATCACGTCCGCGTGGTGGCCGAGGAGGAGCTCGATCTCGAACCACCGCTCCGCCAGCCGCAGCCGCTGCTCGACCAGGACGGGCGCCTGGTCCTGCTGGAGCGGGAACGACGGCACGTCGGCCAGCGCCGGTCCGCGCCACAGCGCCAAGGCCTTCTGCAACAACGCCGACTCGGCCACCACGTCGTCGTCGTTGCGCGCGGCGACGGCCTGCTTGGCCAGGCGCTGGAACCGGCTGACGTCCAACCGGTCCGGGCCGACCTCGATGAGGTACCCGCCCGGGAGGGTGCTGATCACCGCCTCCCGGCCGTCCTGGACGCCGTCGAGGAACCGGCGCAGCCTGGCCACGTGCACCTGGAGGGCGGCACGGCCGTCCACGGGCGGCCGGTCCTCCCACAGGTGCGTGATCAGCTCCTCGCTGCGGACCAGGAAATTGGCGCGCAACAGCAGCGACGCCAGCAACACCCGCTGCTTCGGCGCCTTGATGTGCACGACCGTCCCCCCGGCGCGCACCTCGAAAGGCCCGAGTAAGCGGAACTCGACCATTTCGCCCCATTCCCCCTCGACACGCGGGCCGTGCGGTTCCGGTCGGCGATTCCAATTGGCCTGGCGGACACCGATCCGCCGGCCGGCGAAAAATCCCCTGCTCACTCTTCATTTATTCCAACCGGTGGCCGGCGGCGGAAATCATGCTCGTCGAGGCTCGCCATGAATTCTCCCCGCTGATGATCATAGCACAACGGAGGTAGTTACGTGCTGAATCACCGGAGTGCGCGCATCGTGCGCGACTCGCTTGGACTATTCGCGTTGATCTAGGAATCCGCCGGCGTCGATGTGCCCGGAGTGTTGGTATTCGTGCACTTCAGGGCGTCCCGCAGTGGCGGTGAAAGGTGGTTGAAAGCGGTACGTGGAAGAGTCTGCGGCGTCCGAGGGGGGACGAGCAGCCCGGCGCGGACCGACGGGTCCGCG
>NZ_JBFAAX010001069.1:0-1821 GCF_040639995.1 Actinosynnema sp. NPDC023658
GGCGCACCGCTCGGTGTACCTGCAGGTGGTGCCGAGCATGTTGACGATGCTGCTGGACGAGATCGAGCAGCGCGGCGGCTGGGACCTGTCGGCGTTGCGCGACGTGACGTCCAGCGGCGAGGCGCTGCCGCCGGAGACGGTGGGCCGGTTCCTCGCGCTGCTGCCGTCGGTGGGCCTGCACAACACGTGGGGCGCGACCGAGGTGTCGATCGACTCGACCAACCACACGTGCGGCCCGGCGGACGCGGCGGACACCGGCGCGGTGTCGGTCGGCGTGCCGTTCGACAACAACCGGGTGCACGTGCTGGACGCCGACTTCCACGAGGTACCGGTGGGGGAGGTCGGTGACCTCTACATCGCGGGGATCGGGCTGGCCCGCGGCTACCTCGGTGACCCGGTGGCCACCGCGCGGGCGTTCCTGCCGAACCCGTTCTCGCCCGGCGAGCGGCTCTACCGCACCGGCGACCGCGGCTACCGGCGGCCCGACGGCACGGTCAAGTTCGTCGGTCGCGACGACCACCAGGTCAAGATCCGCGGCATGCGGGTCGAGCTGGGCGAGGTCGAGTCGGCCCTGCGCCGCTCGCCGTCGGTCCGGGACGCGGTCGTCGTGCTGCGCCGCCTCGGGGAGGACGACCACCTGGTCGCCTACACCACCCCGGCCGACCCGGACCGCGCGCCGGATCCGGAGGGCCTGCGCGACCTCGTCGCGGACCGGCTGCCCAAGCACATGGTGCCGTCGGTGGTCGTGGTGCTGGACGCGTTGCCGCTCAACTCCAATGGCAAGGTCGACCGGGCGGAGCTGCCCACCCCGGCCCGGCCGCACGGCGGTGACGCCGACTACGTGCCGTGCGAGGGGCCCGCGCAGGAGGCGGTCGCGGAGATGTGGCGCGACCTGCTCGGACTGGACCGGGTGGGCGCGCGGGACGACTTCTTCGACCTGGGCGGCCACTCGCTGATGGCGACCCGCTTCTCCGCCAGGGTCCGCCAGCGCTTCGAGGTGGACCTGCCGGTGCGCACGGTGTTCAGCACGCCCACCGTCGCGGAGATCGCGGAGGAGATCGAGCGCCTGCTGGTGGCCAGGATCGACGACATGTCCGAGGACGAGGTGCGGGCGCTGCTCGGGGGTGCCGAGTGACCGCGCGGGACGAGGTGACCGGCCGGGACGGGTCGACGCCGCACGTGGCGGTGCAGGACCGGATGACGACGCAGGAGGGAGTGGGCGGCATGGCCGAGCGCGAGGACGAGGACACCCGCACCTACGCGGTCGTGGTGAACGACGAGGAGCAGTACTCGGTGTGGCCCGCCGACCGGGACGTGCCGGAGGGGTGGCGTGCCGAGGGCGTCACCGGCACGAAGGACGCGTGCCTGGCGCACATCGCGGAGGTCTGGACCGACATGCGCCCGCTGAGCCTGCGGCGAAAGATGTCCCAGGGCGTGGCGTGACGGCCCTGACCGGTCGGCTGGCCGCGAACCCGGCCGACCTGCTCCACGACGAGGTGCTGCGCCCGCAGTTCGAGCGGGAGGTCCGCCACCTGCTGCCGCACTACGTGGCGATCGAGCGCGTCCTGGTGGCCGAGTACCGGCGGATGGGCGTGCTCACCGCCGCCCAGGCCGACCAGGTGGACGCCCTGCTGGCCGGGATCGGCCCCGTCGCGCTGACCCCCGACCCGGACGCGAACCTGTCCGACCTCGCCTTCGCCGTGGAACGGCACGTCGAGACCCGGCTGGCGGACCCCGCGCCGCACTGGCACGTGGACCGCAGCCGCAACGACCTTCAGGCGTGCGCGCAGCTGATGTTCGCCCGCGAGCGCCTGGTCGACC
>NZ_JBFAAX010001070.1:0-1817 GCF_040639995.1 Actinosynnema sp. NPDC023658
GCGTCCTCATTCCCGGCGATCACGCTCTTCGATCGCCGGGAATCAGGGCGTGAACGACCGACTTCCCGGCGACCGAGCCCGCCGTCTGCGAAGCAGCGGCAATCCAACACAGGCGCGAACGACCGACTTCCCGGCGACCGAGCCCGCCGTCTGCGAAGCAGCGGCAATCCAACACAGGCGTGAACGACCGACTTCCCGGCGACCGAGCCCGCCGTCTGCGAAGCAGCGGCCAAAACTTCAGTCCTCCTCGGTGATGCCCAGGCCCGCCGCGGCCGAGATGCCCTCCAGGTAGCCGATGGCCCGCTCGGCCTTCGGGTACCGGTGCACGAGCAGCCAGAAGTCCTTGCCGTGCCCGGGCACGGTCAGGTGCGCCAGCTCGTGCACCAGCACGTAGTCGAGCACCCACGCGGGCACCTCGCGCAGGCGTTCGCTGATCCGGATCGTGCCCTCGCTCGGCGTGCACGACGCCCACCTCGTGCGCATCGGCGGCACCCACCGCACGCTGCTCGGCTGCACGCCGTCCAGGTACTTGTCCGCCAGCTCCCCGCACCGCGCCAGCAGCGCGGCGTCGGACGTGCGCGTGGGTGAGCGCCTGCGGGTCTCGCTGCGCTGGAGGCGGCTCAGCATCTCCGCCACCCAGTGCTTCTCCTCGCTCTTGCTCATGCGCGCCGGCAGCAGGACGACGACCGTGTCCCCCTCGCGGTACGCGCTCACCATGCGACGGCGCCGGGCGCTGCGCCGCACCTCCACCTGCGGTTCGGGCATGGCGTTCACGGTAAGGCCAGGGACCGACAATCCGCGGCGTCCAAGCGGCGGTCTGTGGAGCAACGGACCAGCAGGTTCCACCGAAAGGCGGCTGGACACGCTCGACGCGGCGTGCAGCGGAGGCGCGTTCCCGGAGGTAGCGTTCAGCGCAACCCCCGAGTGTGGCGCAGATCGCTCCGCACTCTCGAAGCAAGGAGGAAGCCGTGGCCGAGACCTACAACGGCTACTGCGTCAAGTGCCGTGAGAAGCGTGACTTCACGGGCGAGGTGCACGAGAGCAACAACCGCAGGATGGCCAAGGGCAAGTGCCCGGTCTGCGGAACCACGGTGACCCGCATCCTCGGCAAGGCGAAGGTCTGATCGCGGACGGGTGGCCGGGGGCTCGTCGCCACCCGGCCGCCCGTCAAGGCCCTTCGTGGCCCCTGTGGACAACCGGCAGGCCTGTGGACAGGCGTTTTGCCGTTCCGGCCGTCCCGGGCAGGCTGCCGGTGTGGAGCTACCGAACCGACCGAGGGTCCTGCCCGGCCTGCCGCTGCTGCGCCGCCGGGCGGACGTGGTGCAGATCGGCGCCGACCCCCGCCACGCCATGCTGGTCGAGGAAGTGCCCGAACCCATGGCGTCCGTCCTGCTCGGCCTCGACGGCGGGCACACCCTCTCCGACCTGCGTGAACGCCTGGCGGGCCACGGTCGGCAGGCGGCCGAGCTCATCGGTGTCCTGCACGGCCTGGCGCGCGCCGGGCTGGTCGAGGAGTCCGTGCCCGCGCCGCACCCCCGGCTGGCCGCCGAGGTGACCGGGTGGGCGTTGCGGACCCGCCGTTCCGCCGTCGAACTCCCCTCCTCCCGGGCCGCCCGGTCCGTCGTCGTGCAGGGCGAGGGCCGGCTCGCGGTCACCGTCGCGGCGCTCCTCGGCGCCTCCGGAGTGGCACACGTTCGGGTGGTCGCACGAGGGCGCGTGGGCCCGGAGGACACCGGATCGGGGTACGTCGAGTCGGACGTCGGCCGGCCCCGCGCCGAGGCCGCGCAGGACGCCGTGCGGCGGGCGTGCGGGACCGT
>NZ_JBFAAX010001071.1:0-1817 GCF_040639995.1 Actinosynnema sp. NPDC023658
GGCGACTCCACCCCGCCGCTCGCCCCGGCCGGCGGTGGAGTCCAGGTCCCGCGCCGCCTGCTCGTCGGGACCGGCGGTGGCGGCGGCGCGGTGCCTCGCCTGCGGGTCGGGCTGCCCCTGGAGCACGGAGGCGAGGGCGGCGTGCGCGGCCTGTCGTTCCGCGGCGGTCGCGGCGTGGTGCATCGCGGAGCGGACGAGCGGGTGCCGGAACACCATCCCCCACGCCTCCACCAGGCCCGCGCCGATGGCAGGACCCAGGGTGGAGGCGTCGACCGGCGTCCCGAGCATCCGGGCGGCGGCGGCGAGGCACTCGTCCATCGTCCCGTCGCCGTTGAGGGCGGCGAGGAGGAGCACCGCCCTGGTGTCGACGGGAAGACGGGAGACCCGTGCCGTGAAGGTCCGCTCCAGCCGCTCGGTCAGCGGCAGCGGACCCGGCGTGAGCGCGTACGCCCCACCGACCGACCGCAGCGCCACCGGCAGCTCGGTCAACGCCAGCGGGTTCCCGGCCGCCTCCTCCAGCAGCCGCCGCCTGACCTGCTGCCCCAGGCCGGGGGCCACCTCGTCCAGCAGCTCGCCCGACACGTCGTCGGTCAGCGGGTTCAGGTGGAGCACCGGCAGCCCGGCACCTCCGAGCCGGTCGTCGAGGCCGCGGGTGACGGCGATCAGGGCGAGGGGGTCGGACTCGATCCGCCGCGCGACGAACCCGAGCACGTCGAGGCTGGCCCGGTCCATCCAGTGCGCGTCCTCGACGACCACCAGCAGCGGCGCCTTCACCGCCGCGTCCGACAGCAGGGTCAGCGCGGCCAGGCCGACGAGGTAGAGGTCGGGCACGGTCTCGTCGACGAGGCCCACGGCGGCGCGCAGCGCGGCCCGCTGCGGTCCGGGCAGGTCGTCGATCCCGTCCCGCAGCTGGTGGACGAGCTGGTGCAGGCCGGCGCAGGGCAGGTCCTCCTCGGACTCCACCCCCACCGCCGTGATCACCCGGGTCCCGCGGGCCGCGGCCCGCTCCGCGGCCTCGGCGACGAGCGACGACTTGCCGATCCCGGGAGCGCCGAGGACGACCACCGCACCGCCCGACCCGGAGGCGGCCTGCTCGACCAGGGCGGCCAGAGCGCGGCGCTCCGTCTCACGCCCGAGCAGCGCCCGTCGTTGCATGCCGTGCTCCGTCTCCTCCGTGCGATTCCCGCTACCCGTCGGGCGCCGCGTCCTCGCCCGACCGGACGACGCCGACCCGTGCCTCACGCACGCCGACCGGGAGGCCGGGGCGGGGACGTGGTCCGCACGGTCGCACGTGCGCCGCTTCGGGGAAAGACGGGGCTCAGGGGCCTGTCAGCGTAATCGAGCACCAGTGTGGACAGTCCACGCGATCGCTGCCCATCCGGGTGGCAGGCCTCACATCCGGTCCTGGCCGGCCACCCGCCCGACGGTGGTCGACCGACGTGAGGGCAGGGGCGCGTGTGCCGAATCACAAGCGCCGACTGGGCTCGTTCGCAACCCGCGATCGGACTGTCGCCCTCGGTGCCCGCACGCCCCCGCAGCGCGCCGGGTCATTCCCGCACGCCGATGGCGTCGACCGGACGCGCCCGCAGCGCCAGCCGGGTCGGCAGGCCGATCGCGAGGAAGCCCAGCAGGGCCGTGAAGCCGACGACCCCCAGGTACACCAGGACCGGTCCGCTCACCAGCGGCGTGCCCGTCAGGCCGAGCGACAGCAGGACCAGCGGCCCCGCCGGCAGCAGCGTCCCCACCGCGACCGCGATGCCGACCACCAGCAGCGCCTCCGCGCGCATCGTGCGCACCACCTGCCGCCGGGTCGCGCC
>NZ_JBFAAX010001072.1:0-1810 GCF_040639995.1 Actinosynnema sp. NPDC023658
GTGCCCGGTCCTCATCCCGTCGCAGTGAGGGGTGAGCGGGGTCCTGCTCCCGCCGCCGGACCGGCTGGTCCCCCTGGGTTCAAACGGTCCGCCGGCGGGTATGCCGCGATCCGGATGACGTGGCTCGACGATGGGCGGGGGTGCTGTGGATGGCCTCGGGTGCGTCGATGGCGGACGAGTTGGCCGGGGTGTTCGCCCGCGTGTCGGGTCTGCTGCTGACACCGGAGACGGTGAACACGGCGCTGAAGTTGATCACCGCGCTGGCCAGGCAGACCGTCCCGGGCACGGCGGGCTCCGGCATCACGCTGATGGACCAGCGGGGTGAGCGGGTCACCGCGGCGGCGACCGACGCGATCGTGGAGCGGGCCGACGCGCTGCAGTACCACCTCGGCCGCGGTCCGTGCCTGAAGGCCTGGGAGGACCGGGTGGTCGTGCGGGTCGACGACCTGGCCCGGGACGACCGGTGGCCGGACTGGGGCAGGCCGACGGCCGAGCTGGGCCTGCGGTCCTCGCTCAGCGCGCCGCTCGTCGCGGGCTCCCGGGCGTTGGGGGCGATGAAGGTCTACGCGCTGGAACCGCGTGCTTACGGTCCGCGCGAGGAGCAGGTGCTCACGCTGTTCGCCTCCCAGGCGGCGGTGATGCTGGCCAACCTGCGCACCGCACAGGACGCCGAGCGGGTCAGCGACCGGCTGAAGGACGGCCTGCGCGAGCGGGAGGTCATCAGCCTGGCCAAGGGCATCATCATGGCCCGCGACGGGGTGGACGAGCGGGCCGCGTTCCTGTCGCTGGCCGACGTGGCGGGGCGGCAGCGCACGACGTTGCGACAAGCCGCCGAACGGCTGGCCCAGTCGACCGTGCAACGCCGCCGCTGACGCCGTGGACCAGCACAGCCGCGCGAGCGAGCAGCAGCGCACCCTGACCCTGGCGTTCAAGCGGGCCGGCCTGACGGTCGAGGAGTTGTGGGTGCGGTACTTCGGGCTGGGCGGCGACGCCGGTCCGATCGACATCGACGCCTACGTCCACGGCCTCGCCGGTCTCGACCCGTTCCAGCGCGACATCCTGGCCCACGCGGTCAACGAGCGCCTCGACGAGATCACCCCGGCCCACCGCGCTGCCTACAGCCGCCCCTTCCGGGAGAGCCGGCCCAACAGCCAGCCCCTCGCCGCGCTGGTCCGGTTGTTGGAGGGCACCCACCTCGCGCCGCCGGAGCGGCTGCGGGCCGTGGCGGAGGCCGCGGGCGAGGCCCTGGGCGTCCGCATCACCGTCTACCTGGCCGACTACGACCAGCGCCGCCTGCACCCGCTGCCCCGCCCCGCCGGCTCGTTCGGCGCGGTCGAGCGCGGCGACCACGACCAGTCCGGCCACCACCGGACCACCCGCGACCGCGCCGAACGGGAACGCTCCGACCGGGAACGCTCCGAGCGCGAGCGGGACGATCCCGAGCGCAAGCCCCTGGAGGTCGACACGACGCTGGCCGGAAGGGCGTTCCGGCACGTCCAGACGCTGCCCGCCGTGCCGCCCGGACGTCCCCGGCTGTGGGTGCCGCTGCTCGACGGGGCCGAGCGCCTCGGCGTGCTCGAAGTCGAGGTGACCGACACCGAGGACCTCTACGACCCCGGTCTGCGCACGCAGTGCCGCTGGCTGTCCACGCTGCTCGGGCACATGGTCACGCTGCTGACCCAGCACGGCGACGCGCTCGACCGGGTGCGGCTGAACACGCCCCGCACGGTCGACGGCGAGCTGATCTGGTCGTTGCTGCCGCCGCTCACCGCGGGGGTGGACCGCTTCGTCGTCACCGGCGTGGTGGAGC
>NZ_JBFAAX010001073.1:0-1247 GCF_040639995.1 Actinosynnema sp. NPDC023658
CGGTGCCGCCGCCGATCCGGTGGGCGGCCCGCTCGCCGGCGGCCGTGTCGCGGACGGCGAGCACGACGTGAGCGCCGCGGCGGGCCAGTTCGGTGGCGGTGACCAGGCCGAGGCCCGAGTTCGCGCCGGTCACGACAGCGACGCGGCCGTGCTGGTCGGGGATCCGGTCTGCGATCCATCCGGTCATCTGCTGCTCCTGGAGGTGTCGGTGCGCTGTGCCGCCGACGCTAGGAGCGGTCCGGGCTGGTTGGGTCGGTCCCGGTTGCCTGGGTCTGCGGGACCTACCTCGGACGCCCGGCGGGAGGACACACTGGCGGTATGAGCAGTCGTCATCCCTACGCTCGGGAGCTCGGTGACTTCCTGCGCGCCCGGCGCAGCCGGTTGGGTCCGCGCGACGTCGGCCTGGAGCCGGGCGGGCGGCGCAAGGTCACCGGGCTGAGGCGCGAGGAGCTGGCCCTGCTGGCCGGGCTGAGCACCGACTACTACCAGCGGATCGAGCAGGGCCGGGAGGTGCGGCCGTCCGACGACGTCCTGGACGCGATCGCCGGCGCGCTCGGCCTCGACGACGAGGAACGCCGGCACCTGTTCACCCTGGCCCGTTCGGCCCGGCGGCCGGTGCCCGCACGGGTCGACCGCGATCCGGAACGGGTGCCGGACAGCACGCGTCGGCTGCTGCGGGTGACGGACACCCCGGCGGTGGTGCTCGGCCGGCACCTCGACCTGCTCGACTGGAACCCGATGGCGCAGGCGCTGCTCGGTGACCCGGGCGCCTACCCGCCCGACCGGCTCAACATGCTCCTGCTGCTGTTCGACGACGCGCTGACCGGCCGGCGGAGCTGCGCGGACTGGGAGCAGCAGGCCCTGGACTACATCGGCATGATGCGCGCCGCCGTCGCCACCGACCCCACCCACCCGCGCGCCACCGCGATCGTGGGCGAGCTGAGCATCCGCAGCGCCGAGTTCCGCCGGCTGTGGGCGCGGCACGACGTGCGCGAGTCGGTCAGCGGCACCAAGACCTTCCGCGTGCCCGAGGTGGGTGACATCGTCCTGGACTGGGACACCTATCCCCTGCCCGGCAACCCCGGGCCGGTCATGCTGGTCTTCACCGCCGAACCGGGCAGTGCCGACGCGGACCGGCTGCGGCTCCTGGCCTCGTTGCGCGCGACCCGTTCCGCGCTCAGCGACGAGCACTTCTCCTGGAGCGCAAGCCACTCCCCCGCCGGTCGGCGCACGACCTGACCGCGGGC
>NZ_JBFAAX010001073.1:1257-1809 GCF_040639995.1 Actinosynnema sp. NPDC023658
GGCGCCACCGCAGCGCCCCGTCGGCCCGCACGTCTTCGAAGCGCGCGGTGGTCTCCCACGGGTGGCGGGACCGGCCCCGCGGGTCTCAGGCGGTGGCGCTCAGGAGGTGGTGCAAGCGGCGCCGTTGAGGGTGTACGAGCTCGGCTTGGCCGTGTTGCCGGTGTGGGTGGCCTGGAAGCCGATGCCGACCGACGCGCCGGGGGCGATGTCGGCGTTGTAGGAGACGTTCTTGGCCGTCACCTGGCCGGAGGACGGCGAGTAGCTCGCGTTCCAGCCGGAGGTGATGTTTTGCCCACCGGGCAGGGTGAACGCCAGCGACCACCCGGAGACGGGCGTGGACCCGGTGTTGGTGATGGTGATGTCCGACGTCAGGCCGTCGCCCCAGGCGTTGGTGGTGTTGGTGACCCGGCACGAACCGCTCGGCTGCGGCGTCGTGCTCGTGGTGGTCGTGGTGGTGGTCGTGGTGGTCGTGGTGGTCGTGGTCGTCGTCGGCCCGCCGGAGGCGGTGACCCGGTAGACGACGGTGCCGTGGGCCGGCACGGTGGCGGCGAT
>NZ_JBFAAX010001074.1:0-1806 GCF_040639995.1 Actinosynnema sp. NPDC023658
CGCCGTCGTTCGACACCCCTACCCGAGAGGACCTGCGGCCATGTCCGTGGACATCGTGCAAGTGATCAGCTCGACCATCCGGGAGCTCATCCCGGACTACGAGGGCGACGTGGCGCTGTCGTCCAGCTTCGAGGAGATGGGCGTGGACTCGCTGAGCCGCGTCGACCTGGTGGTGGCGCTGGAGCGCGAGTTCACCGTGGTCATCCCGGACGAGGTGCTCGCCCGGCTGGTGACCGTGCAGGACCTGGTGTCCTTCGTGCACGACGCCAGGCCGGCCGGCAGCGTTTCCCGGTGACCGACCTGCTGGCCGACGTCCGCGGCCGGACCGCGCTGGACCGGGTCTCGTCACTGCCCGGCCTGGCCGCGGTCGGCCGGGAGGCGGGTGACGCCTTCGGCGGCGTGCTCGCCACCGTCGGCAACACGCCGCTGATCGAGCTGAACCGCGTGGCGCCCGGCCTGGACGCGCGGGTGTTCGCGAAGCTGGAGCAGTTCAACCCGGGCGGCAGCGTCAAGGACCGCTCGGCGTTGAGCATGCTGCGGGACGCCATCGCGAGCGGCGACCTGGTGCCGGGCCGCAGCGTGGTGGTGGAGTCCAGCTCCGGCAACCTCGGCGTCGGCCTGGCGCAGGTCTGCGGGTACGTCGGGCTGCGGTTCGTGTGCGTGGTCGACGGCAAGACCAACCGGCAGACGCTGGCGATCCTGCGGGCCTACGGCGCCGAGGTCGAGGTCGTCACCGAGCCCGACCCGCGGACCGGCGAGTACCTGCCCAGCAGGCTCGCCAGGGTGCGCGAGCTGCTGGCGACCGTGCCGCACGCGTTCTGGCCCAACCAGTACGCCAACCCGCTCAACCCGCGGGCGCACGAGCGGACCATGCACGAGATCGCCAACGCGATGAACGGGCGGGTCGACTACCTGTTCTGCGCGGTCGGCTCGTTCGGCACGCTGCGCGGCTGCGCCCGCTACATCGCGGACAACGGCATGAACACCCGCATCGTCGGCGTGGACGCGATCGGCAGCGTCATCTTCGACGGCCAGCACGTCCAGCCCCGGCACATCCCGGGCCACGGCGCGTCGGTCCGGCCCGAGCTCTACGAAGCCGACGCGGCGCACCACGTGATCCACGTGTCGGACCTGGACTGCGTGGCCGCGTGCCGTCGACTGGCGGCGACCGAGGCGGTCCTGGCCGGCGGCTCCTCCGGCGCCACGGTCGCGGCGCTGGCGCGGTTCGCGGACCGCGTCCCGCCGGGCTCGCACTGCGTCCTGATCTTCCCGGACGCGGGGGACCGCTACCTCGACACCATCTACTCCGACTCGTGGGTGACCGAGCGCTTCGGCGCCGTGCCCGGGTGGGAAGAACAGGAACCCGACCGTTGCTGATCGTCACGCACGACGAGGTCGACCGCGTGCTGCGCGGCCGGGAGGCCGAGCTGGTCGACCTGGTCCGCACCGCCTACGAACTGCACGACGAGGGCCGGTCGGCGGTGCCGCACTCGACGTTCCTCCGCTTTCCGGGCGACGACCGCAACCGGATCATCGGGTTGCCCGCGTTCGTCGGCGGCGAGCACCCGGCCGCCGGGATGAAGTGGATCGCCTCCTTCCCCGGCAACCTCGGGTCGGGACTGCCCCGCGCCAACTCCGTGATCGTGCTCAACGAACTGGACACCGGGCGGCCGGTCGCACTGCTGGAGGGGTCGCTGATCTCCGCGAAGCGCACTGCGGCGAGCGCCGCCCTGGCCCGCGGTTCGGTGACGTGCCGTTGAAGGAGATCTCACGGATCGCGGTGGAGGGGTGGGTCAAGACGTTGCG
>NZ_JBFAAX010001075.1:0-1801 GCF_040639995.1 Actinosynnema sp. NPDC023658
ACACGTGGTGCCCCACACTATCCCCCCACCCCCGCCTCGGCCGTCGGGGGGGGGCCGCCCCCCCCCCCGCGGGGTGGGCGCCCGGGGGGGGCGGGGGCCGCCCGGGGGGGCCCCCCCCCCCCGCGACGGTGCTGCTGCACACCGTGCCGCTGCCGGCGCAGGTGCGCGACTCGGTGATCAGCTGGCGGGCGCGCGCCGCTCTGTCCAAGGCGTGGGCGAAGCTCAACGAGGGCCTGCTGGACCTCGCCGGCGAGCACCGCCAGGTGGCCGTGACCGACCTCGTGTCGGTGCTGGCGGACTCGCCGTTCCCGGCGCGCGACGACCGGCTGCACCGCTACGGCGACCTGCCGTACACCGACGGCGCGCTGTACCTGCTGGCGCGCGAGGTCCGGCGGTTCGCCCAGGCCCGTGCCGGCCTGTCCCGCAAGGTGCTGGCGCTGGACCTGGACAACACGCTGTGGGGCGGTGTGCTCGGCGAGGTCGGCGCGGAGGGCGTGCAGCTCGGCGGCCTGTACCCGGGCAACGCCTACCGGGAGGTGCAGCGCACCGCGAGCCGGCTGCGCGACCAGGGCGTGGTGCTGGTGCTGGCCAGCAAGAACGACGCCGACCTGGTTGACGAGGCCCTGACCGCTCACCCGGAGGTGCTGCTGCGGCCGGAGGCGTTCTCCGCCAAGGCGGTCAACTGGTCACCGAAGGCGGGCAACCTGCGCGAGGCCGCGTCCGCCCTGGGGCTGGGCATCGGGTCGTTCGTGTTCCTGGACGACTCGCCGTTCGAGCGCGGTCACGTCGAGGAGGAGCTGCCCGAGGTCGTGGTGCTGCCCGCCGACGGCGACCCCGCGCACATCGTGCGGACGCTGCTGGCGCAGGGCTGGTTCGACGTCGCGGAGCTGACCGAGACCGACCTGGCGCGGCCGGAGCTGTACCGCAGCCGGACGCTGCGCAACGACTTCGCGGGCGGCTTCGGCTCTTCCGAGGACTACCTGCGCGCGCTGGACGTGCGGCTGGTCGTCGCGGAGGCGGACGGCTTCTCCGTGGCACGGGTGGCGCAGCTGGCGGCCCGCACCAACCAGTTCAACCTGACCGGCCTGCGGTTCGACGAGGCCGAGACCGGCCGGCGCGTCGCGGACCCGGACCACCTCGTCGTCACGTTCGCGGTGGCCGACCGGTTCGGTGACGAGGGCGTGATCGGCGCGGCGTGGGTCGACCGGTCCGGCGCCGAGTGGCACGTGGACAACCTCGTGCTCAGCTGCCGGGTGCTGGGGCGCGGTGTGGAACTGGCGATCGCCGCGTGGCTCGCGCGCCGGGCGCACGCCGCCGGTGCCACCGCGCTGCGCGGCCGGTACGTGCCGTCGAAGAAGAACGGCCTGGCGCGGGGCTTCTGGACCGACGCCGGGTTCACCGACGAGGGCGACGGCGCGCACGCGCTGGCCCTGGACGCCGGGCTGCCCGAGGCGCCCGCGTGGATCAACCTGCTGGAAGGGAACGAGGTAGCCCGATGACCGAGACCACGGTGGAGCAGTCCGTGCTGGAGATCCTGGCCGGCGCGCTCGACGTGAGCGTCGACGAGCTGCGCGGCGAACCGGTGCTGGCCCGGCACGAGTGGGACAGCATCAGCTCGCTGGACGCCCTGGCCCAGCTGGAGAACCGGTTGGACGTGACGCTGGACCTGCGCGCGTTCCACGCCGCCCGGACCGTCGACGACGTCGTGGCGCTGGTGCGCCCGACCTCCTGAGCCCTCCCCCTCCTGACCGACCCTCCCGACGCCGGGGCCGCACGACGTACCCGGCGACGCGGTCCGGGC
>NZ_JBFAAX010001076.1:0-1799 GCF_040639995.1 Actinosynnema sp. NPDC023658
GGCGCTTGCGGGAGCGCAGGTAGTCGCTCACCACGGCCGCGCCCAGGCCGTCCTCACCCGGCGCGACGACCCGACCGCCCGACCTCCGGGCCACCGTGTCGACGAACCTCGTCAGCCTCGGGTCGTCACCCAGCCGGAACACCGTGATCGACGCGCCCAGCCGGGCCAGGGAGTCGACCTCGACCAGCGTCTTGCCGATGGTCCGCTCCAGCGGCGGGTAGTGGAACTCCGCCTCGCCGGTCGCCTCCAGGTGCGCGGTCGGCTCGCCGTCGGTCACCACCAGCACCACCGGTTGCGCGTCGGGGTGCCGGCGCAGGTGCCGACCGGCCAGCAGCAGCGCGTGGTGCAGGTTCGTGCCCTGCTCCCACACGCCCTCCAGCGCGGTCAGCTGCCCGATGTCGACGGTCTCGGCGTGCCGGCCGAACGTGATCAGCTCCAGCGCGTCGGTGCGGAACCGGGTCCGGACCAGGTGGTGCAGCGCCAGCGCGGTGCGCTTCATCGGCACCCACCGGCCGTCCTGCACCATCGACCAGGACGTGTCCACGCACAACGCGACCGCCGCGCGCGACCGCTGCTCGGTCTCGCTCACCTCGACGTCCACCACGTCCAGCCGCACCGGGCCGCCCGCCGACCGCAGCACGGCATTGGTGACCGTCCGCGGCACGTTCCACGGCTCGGTGTCGCCGAACTGCCACGGCCGCGTCGAGCCGATCAGCTCACCGGCCGCGCCGGCCGACGAGTTGTCCCGCTGCCCCTGCTCGCGGGCGCTGTCGATCACGCCGCGCAACGCCGCCTCGCCCAACCGCCGCAACGCCTTGGGCGTCAAGCGCAACGAGCCGTCCGGCGCGCGTTCCAGCAGGTTATGCGACCGCAGCTCGCGTTCCAGCTCGGCCAACCGGCGCGCGTCCACCCCGGCCTCGCCGCCGAGCTGCCGGACCAGCGCCTCCAGGTCGATGTCCTCCAGCCGGGCGCCCGGGTAGGACTGCGACAGCTGCTCGGCCAACGCGTCCAGCTCGGCCAGGTCGGCCATCGCCTGCGCGCCCTCGCCCAGCCCCAGCGGGTTGTTGCCGCGGAACCGCGCCGAGCCGTCCCAGTCCTCGCCCGGCCGCAGGCCCTGCAGCAGCGAGTCCAGCTCGGAGAGCTGCGAGCCGATGCCGGAGTCACCGAACGCCTGCTGCGACAACGCCGACAGCTCCTGGCGCTGCTGCTCCGACATCGAGTTCATCATGCGCTGGGCGGCGGCGGACCGGGCGGCCAGCGCGTCGATCAGCTCGTCGACCGACTGCGGGTTCTCCGGGAAGAACTCGCCGTGCTCGCGCATGAACCGCTCGAACCGCTCACCGGTGTCCTCGCCCGCGGCGTGCGCCGCCAGCAGTCCGTTCAGGTCGTCGAGCATGCCCCGGATGCGTTGCACGTCCTCCGGCCGGACGTTCTCCATGGCCTGCTTCATGCCCTGGAACCGCTGGTCCATCAGCTCCTGGCCGAGCAGGTTGCGGATCTTCTCGTAGGACTCGCGGGCCTGCGGCGAGCGCCAGTCGTACTCGGCCAGCTCGTTCACGGCCGCCGCAGTCGACTGCGGCAGTGCGTCCAGCTGCGCCTCGCGGAACCGCGCCTCGTCGTCCGGGTCGGGGAACAGCTCCGCCCGTTCGGCGGCCAGCGCGTCCTGGAGCAGGCGTTGGACCTCCTGCAACGTGCCGTCCAACCGGTGACGCCGGGTGAGGGCGGCGCGCTTCTGCCACAGCCGCGCGGTCAGGTCGTCCAGCGCGCGGGTGGACGGCAGGCTCCGGCGCAGCAGCTCG
>NZ_JBFAAX010001077.1:0-1793 GCF_040639995.1 Actinosynnema sp. NPDC023658
GTCCGCACCGCGTCGGACGCGACGGACAGGCCGAAGGTGAACCCGGCGCAGACGGCGTTCAGGTCGAACGCCCCCGCGCCCCCGGCGCCCAGGCCGCTGGCCACTCGTGGTGCCCCCGCCGGGGCCAACTGCTCGCGCGAGGATGTCGCGAGCACGACCAGGTCGACGTCGTCCGGCACGAGGTCGGCGGCCTTGACCGCCGCCGCACCCGCCGCGATGGCCATGGAGACGACGTCCTCACCGTCCGCGGCGTACCGCCGCTGACGGATGCCGGTGCGTTCCTCGATCCACTGGGCGCTGACCGTGGTCCGCGCGGCCAGTTCGTCGTTCGTGACGACGCGCGCGGGTCGGTACGCGCCGACGCCGCTGATCCGGGAACCGCGCATGCCGCTCACCGGAAATCCCCCGACCGCGCGGTGGAAAGCGCGAAACAGGAATTCCGAGCCAGTGGTGCGGAACTGCCGGGGTGCGGTACACCCCTATTTCCCGTCGATTCGGTCACAGCCCGATACCGCCGTCCACGCGGAGCACCTGACCGGTGATGTACGCGGCCTGGTCGGAGAGCAGGAATGCGACCGCCTCGGCGACTTCCCGCGGCCGGCCGAACCGGTTCAACGGAACGCGCCGCAGATAACCCTTGGTCGTCGCGGAGTCCAGTCCGGCGGTCATGTCGGTGTCGATCAACCCGGGCGCGACGACATTCGCCCGCAGCCGGTACCGGCCGACCTCCTTGGAGAGCGCCTTGGTGAAGCCGATGATCCCGGCCTTCGACGCGGAGTAGTTCGTCTGCATGGCGTTGCCCTCGACGCCCGCGATCGAGGAGAGGGTGACGAACGCGCCCGCGCGCCGCCCGATCATCGGTCGCAGCGCGGCCCGGCAGAGGTTGAACGTGCCGTCGAGGTTGGTGCGCAGCACCGAGTCCCAGTCGTCGGCGTCCAGCAGGGCCAGCGGTTTGTCCCGCACGACGCCCGCGCAGCTCACCACCGCCGCCGGCGTGCCGACGTCCGCGACCAGCCGCTGGACGTAGTCGTCGACCTGCGCCTTGTCGGCCACGTCGACCTGCTCCGCGACCACCCGGCCGCCGAACTGCTGCGCTTCCTTGACCGTCAGCTCCGCCGACTCGACGTCGCGGCGGTAGCAGAAACCGACGTCGTAGCCGGCCTGCGCGAGGCGGACGACGACCGCCCGACCGATACCCCTGGCTCCCCCGGAAACCAACGCGACCGGGCGCGTCGACCCATCGTTGTCCATGAACGGTGACTCCTCACAGTAATTCTGCCGTCACGACCGCACACGTTCGGCGGTGTGGCAGATACCCAGGCACCCGGTAGCGTGAACCCGAATCCAATACTGTGCCCATATCGGGCCGGGGGTTCCTCCGCTCATCCTCTATCGGTGAATGCGCCGGACTTTCGGCCGCCCGGCGGCTACCGTGGCGAAATGCCCACGAACCCGTTGTCGGTCGGGCAGGAAGCCCTCTGGTTCCTGCACGACGTCGCCCCGGACAGCGCCGCGTACAACGTGGCCTTCGCATTCGCCATCCGAGACGCGATCGACGTGGACGCGCTCGACGCCGCCGTGCGCCGCACGGCACGCAGGCACGACATGCTCAGGTCGTCGTTCGCGGATTCCGGCGACCACCCGGTGCGCGTCGTCCACGACGACGACGTGACGCGGTTGCGCGTGCGCCGGGTGTCCGCCGACGACCTCACGCCGTTCGTGCGGGAGGTGATCGCGGAGCCGTTCTCGCTGCGCCGGCCGCCGCTGGTGCGGTTCGTGCTGCTGCGCGGGCC
>NZ_JBFAAX010001078.1:0-1791 GCF_040639995.1 Actinosynnema sp. NPDC023658
CGGTCTTGCCCCGGTCGGCGTACTTCGCGGTGACGGCGTCCAGCGCGGCGACGGAGGAGGCGTCCCAGATGTGCGCGGCGGACAGGTCGATCACCACCCGGTCCGGGTCGCCCGCGTAGTCGAACCGGTGGGCCAGGTCGTTGCTGGAGGCGAAGAACAGCTCACCGGTCACCGCGTAGACGACCCGCCCGCCGTCGGGGTCGGGCCGCGCCTCGACGGTGGCCACGCGCGCGACCCGCCGGGCGAACACCGCCATGGCCGTGATCGAACCCACCACGACGCCGATGGCCAGGTTGTGCGTGGCCACCACCACCGCCACCGTGACGACCATGACGCCGATCTCCCCCGCGGGCATCCGGCGCAGCGTGGCGGGCGCGACCGAGTGCCAGTCGAACGTCCCGAACGACACCAGCACCATCACCGCGACCAGCGCCGCCATCGGGATCCGCGACACGACCGGCCCGAACACCACGCACAGCACCAGCAGGAACGCCCCGGCCAGGAACGTCGACAGCCGGGTCCGGGCGCCGTTCTTCACGTTGATCATCGTCTGGCCGATCATGGCGCAGCCGCCCATGCCGCCGAAGAACCCGGTCACCACGTTGGCGACGCCCTGCCCGATCGACTCCCGCCTCTTGTCCGAACGGGTGTCGGTGAGGTCGTCCACGAGCTTCGCCGTCATCAGCGACTCCATCAACCCGACCAGCGCCAGCGCCAGCGCGTACGGCGCGACGATCCGCAGCGTCTCCGCCGTGAACGGCACGTCGGGCAGACCCGGCACCGGCAGCGACGACGGCAGCTCGCCCCGGTCGCCCACCGTCGGCACGGCGATGCCCGCGCCCACCGTCAACGCGGTCAGCGCCACGATCGACACCAGCGGCGCGGGCACGACCCTGGTCAGCTTGGGGAACAGCACCATCAGCACCAGCGCGCCGACCACCAGCGGGTAGACCGCCCACGGCACGTCGACCAGCTCGGGGACCTGGGCCAGGAAGATCAGGATCGCGAGGGAGTTGACGAATCCGACCATCACCGAGCGCGGCACGAACCGCATCAGCCGGGCCACGCCGAGCCCGCCGAGCACCGCCTGGACCAGGCCGCCCAGGATCACCGCGGCCACCAGGTACCCGAGGCCGTGCTCACGGGTGAGCGGTGCGACGACCAGGGCGACCGCGCCGGTGGCGGCGGAGATCATCGCCGGTCGCCCGCCGACGACGGAGATCACCACGGCCATGGTGAACGAGGCGAACAGGCCGACGCTGGGCGCGACCCCGGCGATGACCGAGAACGAGATGGCCTCCGGGATCAGCGCCAAGGCCACCACGAGCCCCGCCAGCACCTCGGTGCGCAGGACCTTGGGGTCGCGCAGGACCTTGGGGTCGCGCAGGACCTTGGGGTCGCGCAGGACCCGCAGCTCGCGCAACGCCTGCGGGACCCGCCGGGACGGGCGGGAAGGTGCCGGGGTGTTCGGTGCGGAGGGGTTCACAACCACCCTGTCGTGCTCGGGCGCGCTCGTCGGGCACGCGGACGTGGACCCGCCGGGCAGCGCCGCGGCGGTCGGGATCGGGACGGGGACGACCCGCTACGGCGGGCAGGACAGGGCGCGAGGCGGAACGGGCACGCGTCGTCTCCTGACCACGGCGGAGGGGCTGGCTCCGGGACGTCGTCGACACCGGGCGCGGGGTGGGCCGAGCCTCACCACCGGCGGGAATCCTACCTGCCGCGCCCGACACCCCGGCGCGCACCGGGCCGGCACCCGCTGGTTCCACCGGTTCCCGGCTACCCCGCTTC
>NZ_JBFAAX010001079.1:0-1791 GCF_040639995.1 Actinosynnema sp. NPDC023658
CACCGGCTGGCGGCTGTCCTGGACGTTCTCCGGTGACGAGCGGATCACGCAGTCGTGGAACGGGTCGCACTCCCAGTCGGGCGCCCAGGTCACCGCGACCAACGCGGCGTGGAACGGCGCCGTCGCCACCGGCGCCTCGGTGTCGTTCGGCTTCAACGCCACCTCCAGCGCCCGCCCGACGCCTCCCCCGGTGTTCACCCTCAACGGCACCGCGTGCACCGGCTCGACCACGACCACCACCGGCACCAGCACCACTACGACGACCACGACGCCTCAGCCCGGTCGCGCGCTGATCGAGAACAACTTCGCCGTCACCAGGGAAGGCGCGTACGGCGACAACCGCTTCACCGTGTTCCGCCCGTCGGACCCGCAGGCGGTGGACCGCCCGCTGCCCGTGCTGGCGTTCGGGAACGGCGCCTGCGCCCACACGAACAACAGCGAGGTCACGCGGATCCTGACGTTCATCGCCTCGAAGGGCTTCGTCGTGGTGGACACCGGATCGGTCGACGGCTCGCCCAACGGCGTGGCCAGCGGGTCACCCATCCCCTCCCTGCTGACGGACGGCATCACCTGGGCCGAGCGGGAGCAGAACCGCTCCGGGTCGCCGCTGCGCCAGCGGCTCGACCTGGGCGCGGTGGCCACCGCGGGCCACTCGTGCGGCGGGCTGGAAGCGCTCGTCGCCGCCCAGGACCGCCGGGTGTCCGCCGTGGTCTCGTTGGACAGCGGCTTCTTCGCCGACGGTTCGTTCGGCTACCCGCGCTCGGAGGTCGGCAAGCTGCACACGCCCGCGCTGTTCATGGACGGCGGCAGCTCCGACGTCGCCTACGCCAACAACCAGGCCACCTACGACCTCGCCACCGTGCCCGCCGTGCTGGCGCGGCACCCGCAGGCCGGGCACACCGGGTTCATCACCGGCGACCAGGTGACCGACGGCATGACGACGGTGGTGCAGTTCCTCGACATGGTGCTCTACGCCAACCGGACGGCGCGCGACTACGTCCTCAGCCCGTCCGGCCTGGCGGCCAAGACCCCGTGGACGGTGGCGAAGAAGAACTTCTGACCCCGGTCCCCGGACCCGACCAACCCGACCTCGGCCACGGCCGAGGTCGGGTTTACGTCTGTGCGGGGGTGAACCGATTCACCCCCCGTTTTGCTAAAGATGTTAGCGTTAACTTCAGCAACATCATTTTCGCAGCACCCCCATCTAGGTGTCCGCCATGCCTCTCAAGTCCCATTTGGGAGCGTTCCCGGATTTCGCTAGTCCGATCAGACCAATATGCCGCGCAACCCGAGACGCTGTTCTTGTGAACGTGAACACTTAGCTGCCACACTCCTGCTGGCATGTCCTTTCGAGGGTTCATTCCGGTCCGCAGCCACGGGATGCGCCACCGGGACGTGCCGGGTGCACCGGTCCACGCCCTCGAAGCACGGAGGACGGACCGGTCCGATCGTCCTGTCCACCACAGCCCGGGCGATCCGGGTGACTCCTCGAAAGTGTGAACATGAGCCTGACATCGAGGTCAGCGTCACGAGTCGCACTCGTGTCGACAGTCGCCGCAGTGGCGGTCGGCGCGACGTTGATCATGACCACGTCGGCGAGCGCGGCGACGACCCTGGGTGATGCCGCCGCGCAGTCGGGTCGGTACTTCGGTACGGCGGTCGCGGCGGGCAAGCTGGGTGATTCGACCTATGTGGGCATCCTGAACCGGGAGTTCAACATGGTCACCGCCGAGAACGAGATGAAGTGGGACGCCACCGAACCCAACCGGGGGCAGTTCAACTACACCAACG
>NZ_JBFAAX010001080.1:0-1790 GCF_040639995.1 Actinosynnema sp. NPDC023658
CACCACCAGCTCGAACCGGATCGGCAGGTCGTAGCGGGCCATCGGCCCTTCCGCCCCCCGCACCCGGACGGCCTCCACCATCCCGGTCCTGGTATCGCGGTTGCGGCTGCCGCCCCCCACCCCCGCCGTGGGCAGCACGCCCACCGAGTCCGCCGGGCGGTCGAGTCCCGAGGTCGAGGCGTGGGTGCCGGGCACGCGCAGCAGCGCGTTCCAGCCGCTGCCCCGGGCGGTCCCCCCGATCTTCTTGCGGATAGCGACGACGGCGTGCTCGGTCTTGACCCCGTCGTTCACCACGTCGAGGAACCGGGCCTCGCCCTCCAGCCGGGCCTTGAGCGTCACCTGGTAGACGTCCTTGCCGATGCCCCTGCCGGGTTTGTGCAGCAGCAGCGGCACACCGCCGTCCAGCGCACCGTCGACGAGGGCGTTCACCGCGGCCGGCGCGGAGAGGTCGACCAGCCGCTGGAGGTTGCTCATGGCGTCGTCCAGGACCGAGGTCGGGAACAGGGGGTGCCCGGAGCCCGCGCCCCGGTCGGCCCGGACCTGCTCCACCAGGTCCCACACGGCGAGCGTGAGGTCCGGGCTCCGCTCGGGCTCCAGCAGCCCCAGCCCCAGGGTGCTCGGCTCGCCGGGGGCCAGCGCCCTGGGCGGCTGGAGCCGACGCGGCTCCGGTTCGGCCTCGACCTGCGGTGCGGGGGCGGCGTCCGGCGCCGGTTCCACGTCGGGCAGCAGGCCCAGCTCGACGGCCGTCCGTTCGGAGACCCTGGTGAACACGCCGCCCGGCAGTTCGACCGCGACGCCCCTCCGCTCCACGGCTCCGGCGTGGAGGGTGTTGGCCTCGCGGCTCTCCGCGACGACCGAGAAGGTCGCATCCCACTGCACCAGCGCGGTCCGGGCTCCCTCCGACGTCACCCGGTTGCGGTCCAGGAGCCCGATGGCCTGCCTGCCGCCGAACTTCGAGCGCAGCCAGGGCATCCACCGCAGGAGCAGGTTGGAGCCGCCCAGGCCGCGCGGTTCCTCGGTGTTGGGGCGGACGGTGCCGCCGACGTTGGCGATCCAGTCGAACGCGCGGGTGATGGCGCGCATGCCGCCGGCGTAGGAGCCACCGGTGACGGAGTTCTCCGACGTGGCGGTGTCGGAGACGCTCACCAGGCGCGGGCGGGCGAGGTCGGCCGCGATGCCCACCGCGCCGACCCGGTCGGTGACCCGGCGGTCGTAGCGCAGGCCGTTGTGCACCAGCCCGGCGCCGAGCATCCGCCCCAGGTTGGCCTTGAGGTTGTTCGGGCCGACCAGGAAGTCGAGCTGCCGGCGCGAGTCGGTGCCGGGGGCCGTCAGCGAGGTGTCGCCGTCCGCGGCCTCGTCCACCACGCGCAGGACGGCGGCGTGCAGCGCGCCGGGGTGCGCCACGGCCTCGACGTGCTCCCAGCCGTGGTGCGGCCGGGGGGAACCGGGTCGGAGCAGCGAGGCGATGTCCGCGGTCGACGGCAGCGGGACCGTCCTCGGCGGGCCGGGCCGGAACCCCGCCGGGTCGGTCGTCGTGGTCGACCCCTCGTCCAGCCACAGGTGGACCTGACCGCGGATCGGCGGCAGGTCACGCGGGCCTCCCGGGGAGGCGGGGGTGTCCGGGTTCCCCGTGCGCGCCACCACCCGCGGCTCGGGGAGCCGGCGGAACGGCGAGCCGGGGACCAGCTTGCCCCAGGAGCGAGGTCGGCTGAAGGTGGTGATCTGCACGTCGAACTCGACGTCGTGCTCGAACACGTGCGCGTGGGGACCACCGATGTCCAGCGAGCTCT
>NZ_JBFAAX010001081.1:0-1783 GCF_040639995.1 Actinosynnema sp. NPDC023658
GGCGGGACGTTCGGCTGGAACACCTGACCGTTGGCCGGGGCCTTCAGGTTGACGAGGTAGTCGGTCACCAGGGTGTCCGCGCCGGCGCTGTCACCGAGGATGCAGTGGCCGAACGCGTCCACGCTGATCAGCCGCGCGTTGCCGAGCTGGCGGGCCATGCGCTTGGCGAACTCGTACTGCGTGGCCGGGTCGTAGTAGTTGCCCACGACGACGACCGGGTTCGGCGTGCGCTTGTTCCACGGGCCCGCCCAGCGGTCGGGGTGGGCCACCGGCCAGGTCGCGCACGTGAGCAGGTCGGACGCGGCCTGCTGGCGGCCGAACGTGGGCGACTCGCGCTCCCACGCCGCGGCGACCAGCGGGAACAGCCGCGGCAGGCGCAGGAACGGCTTGTCCGTGCAGTTGACGCCGTAGTAGGAGTCGTCGGACAGGTACTCGGTGTCGCCGGCGAGTCCGGCCCGCACGTCGGCCAGACCGTGCTTGTTCGCCAGCGGGGGCAGCAGCGCGACCTGCTCCTGCATGGAGAACGTGGTCGTGCCGGGGTGCAGCGCCGCGTAGATGCTCTGGAGCCACGCGGCCAGCGCCTTGAACCGGGTCGGCACGTACAGGTCGCTGGTGACGCGGCCGATGTAGCTCGCGTAGGTCACGACCTCCTTGGACGGCAGTGCGATCGACTGCGTGCGCAGGTGGTCGCGCACCTCGTCGAACTTCGCCCGCGGGTCGCCGTCGCTGTAGGCGCACTTGTCGCCGTCGGCGTCGCAGCGCTTCAGGAACGCGTCGAGCGAGATCTCGAAGCCCTTCGCACGCTGCCGGTCGTACTCCGCGCCGTTGGAGGTGCGCAGCGCCGGGTCGACGTTGCCGTCCAGCACCAGGGCGCGGGACTTCGACGGGAAGATGTTGGCGTAGGTCGCGCCGAGCAGCGTGCCGTAGGAGAAGCCGACGAACGTGAGCTGCCGGTCGCCCACGCCCTGCCGCAGCAGGTCGAGGTCACGCGCCACGTCCTCGGTCGACATGTGGTCCAGCAGCGGGCTCGCGGTGCGCGCGCACGCGTCGGTGTAGTCCTCGGTCGCGCCCATGGTGTCGCGGATCTCGGTGCGGGTGACCGGGATGGGCGACATGCGGCCGAAGACCTCGTCGGCCTCTTCGACGGTCTTGAAGCAGCGCAGCGGCGAGCTGCGGCCGACGCCGCGCGGGTCGAAGCCGATCAGGTCGAACCGGTTCATCACCTCGGGCTGGAAGAACGAGCTGCCGTAGGCGGAGTAGATCAGGCCGGCGCCGCCGGGGCCGCCGGGGTTGATGAACAGCGAGCCGATCCGGTGAGCCGGGTCCAGCGCCGGGCGCTTCATCAGCGCGATGGTGATCTTGGCGCCGTGCGGCTTGCGGTGGTCCAGCGGGACGGGGTGGTTGGCGCAGCTGACCTTGTCGCGCTGCGCGGCCGGGATCTCCTCCAGCACGTCCTGGGCGCAGGTGGACCACTGGATCGGCGTGCCCTGGGCCTGCTGGGCGTCTTGAGCTGTCTGCGCGTCCTGTGCGACGGCGGAGCCGGTTCCCACGAAGCCGGACACCGCCGTGCCGACGGCCAGCGCGAGGACCAACGCTCTGGTGCGGAGTTGCATGGGGTAGCGCTCCCTCGGTTCACTCGACGTCGCCCCTCAGTGACTCAGCGACGTCCCGGCGCGAGGCTTTCACTCGAACGTGTCCAGCAACACCCGCAGAACGGAGGGTTCGCACCCCCTAACCGCGAGAGTCCTACGTTCACGACGCGAGAGTCCTACGTCCAGAACAG
>NZ_JBFAAX010001082.1:0-1783 GCF_040639995.1 Actinosynnema sp. NPDC023658
CCCAGCGGCCAGGCGGCGATGCGGTCCCTGATCGCGTTGCCCGAGCCGCCGACGGCGGTGTTCTGCGCGAGCGACGAGATGGCGGTGGGCGCGCTGCTGGCCGCTCGCCACGCGGGGCTGCGGGTGCCGGAGGACCTGGCCGTGGTGGGGTTCGACGACATCGAGCTGGCCGCCCTGGTCGACCCGCCGCTGACCACGTTGGCGCAGGACAAGGCCGGTATCGGGGTGGCCGCGGCACGGGCCGTGCTGACCATGGTGCACGGCGGCGACAAACCGGAGCCCGCGTTCCTCCCGACCCGGCTGGTGGTGCGCGCGTCGAGCCGGTGAGGTGGGCTTCGGCAACCTCCACCCGGCTCACCTCACGGCACCTCACGGCACCTCACCGCACCGCCCGCCCGTCGGCTGGTTGGGCATCACCCGGGCAGGGTGAACGTCCGGCCTCGGTCGACGTAGGCGACCTCGACCGACGGCGCGCGCCGCTCCACCTCGGCGGTGAAGTCCGACAGCGGCGATTTCATCACGCTGTAGTCGTCGTAGTGGATGGGCACGACCTGCCGGGGCCGGAGCAGTTCGAGCAGGTCGACGCCCTGCTCGCCGTCCATGGTGAGCAGCACGCCGAGCACCTTCGTGCCGCCCAGGTGCAGCAGCGCGACGTCGATGGACGGGTACCGCTCCCGGATCTCCCGCAGGTCGTCGTGCACCAGGGTGTCACCGGAGACGTACAGGCGCAGCGGCGTCGCGCCGGGGGTGGCCCGGTACTCGATCATGCTGCCCATCACCGGCGGCAGCAGCCGCGCCAGCCTGCCCTTCGCGTGCCGACCGGGCAGGGCCGTGACGGTCAGGCTCGCCCCGCCCTTCGCCAGGTCCAGGTCGGTCCACGTCGACAGCGCCACCGGCTCCCGGAACCCCCGCCGGCCCAGCCTGCGCGCCGCGTGCGGCGTGGTGAGGATCGGCAGGTCCCGGTCCAGCTCACGAGCCGCGATCCGGTCGAAGTGGTCACCGTGGAAGTGCGACAGCACCACCGCGTCCAACGGCGGCAGCTCCCCGATCCCGATGGCCGGGTCCTTGAGCCGCCGAGCCACGACCCCCTGCCCGATGTGCGTCCACTGCCCGCGGTGCAGGAAGTTCGGGTCCGTGAGCAGCGTGAACGGCCCCAACCGCAACACCGTGGTGGCGTTGCCGACGAAGAACAGCGAGTTCTGCCCGGTCATGGCGGCGGGATAACCCACCCGCCGCCGTTCAACCCCGAACGCCCGGGTCGCCGCCCCGACGTCAGACGTTGCGCCGGTACTGGCCGCCCACCTCGAAGAACGCGTCGGTGATCTGGCCCAACGTGCACACCCGGGCCGCGTCCATCAGCACCGCGAACACGTTCTCCCCCGACGCGGCGGCCTCCTACAACCGCCGCAACGCCGGCTCCGCCTCGGCGGCGTGCGCGGCGGCGAACGCCCGCGTCCGCTCGACCTGCGAGCGCTTCTCCTCCTCCGTCGCCCGCGCCAGCTCGATCGACACGTGCTCGCGCTCCCCGCCCTCCGGCAGGAACGTGTTCACCCCGATCAACGGCAGCGAACCGTCGTGCTTGCGCTGCTCGTACAGCATCGACTCGTCCTGGATCCGACCGCGCTGGTAACCCGTCTCCATCGCGCCCAGCACGCCGCCGCGCTCCGACAACCGGTCGAACTCGGCCAGCACGGCCTCCTCGACCAGGTCGGTCAGCACCTCGATGACGAACGAGCCCTGCAACGGGTTCTCGTTCGCCGACAGGCCCCACTGCTTGTGGATG
>NZ_JBFAAX010001083.1:0-1781 GCF_040639995.1 Actinosynnema sp. NPDC023658
CGGGCCTGGCCGTGCCGACCGTGCGCCGTCAGGCCGAGCTGGCCGCCGCCGCGTCGGGCGCGCTGATCAGGGTCAACCCGCGCGAGCCGGAGGTGCGGCACGGGCGCGGGGTGTCGCTGCCGCTGGGCGCGCTGGAGGCGCTCACCGAGCTGGCACGACGAATCGGCTGACCACCGCCCGGTGGTCCGAGCCGGGGACGTCCACCACGGCGAACGAGTCCACCGGGCACCGGCCGTCCACCAGCACGTGGTCGATGGCCACCGGCGGCGGCCACAGCGCGCCACCGGACGGCCAGGTCGGGTGCAGGCCCGCGCCGACCTCGTCCGCCGCGTCCACGTACCCGCTGCTGAGCAGCCGGCGCAGGCCGACGTGGTCCAGGGTGGCATTGAAGTCGCCCGCCAGCACCCGCACCGGCTCGTCCAGCTCGCGCTCGGGCAGGCCCGCCAGGTCCCGCTGCCAGCTCTCCGGCCCGGCCTCGACCACCGGCGGCAGCGGGTGCACCGACACGACCTCCAGGTCCTCCTCGCCGGGCAGGTCGACCAGCGCGCCGGCCTGCCGCAACGTGCTCGGCGGGGTGAGCGTGCGCGGGGACAGCGGGTAGCGGGACGCGATGCCCGAGCCCGAGCCGCCCGGCTCGTCCAGGAAGTGCCGGTACGGCAGCACGTCGTCCAGGCCGGCCCGCTCGAAGTCGCGGACCATCGCCGGCGTCAGCTCCTGCACGGCGAGCACGTCGACGCGGTGCGCCTTGACCGCCGCCACCACGGCCTCCGCCTCCGCCTTGCCGACCAGCAGGTTCGCCGACATCACGGTCACGTCCCGGCCCACGCCCACCGGCCGCGAGTCGGGGAACGCGCGGGGCGCGACGGCCGCCACCAGCACGACCGCGAGCAGCGACGTCACCGTGCCCACCGCCCAGCGCCGCAGCAGCAGCGCGAGCACCGCCAGCACCACACCGGCCGCCGTCAGGTAGGGCGTCAGCGCCGTCGTCGCGACCATGTGGCGCGTCCCGTCGATGCCGAGCAGCCGCGTGAGGGCGGCGAGCACGAACGCGATGGCCGCCACGACCAGCAGGAACGTCGTCCCCCTGCGCTTGGTGCGGCGTTCCCGGATGTCGACCACACGTTCTAGTCTGCCCGAGTGGACGTACTGCTGACGGGCTTCGAACCGTTCGACGGCGAGGACACCAACCCCTCGTGGGACGCGGTCGACGCGGTGCGACCGGACGGTTACCGGTTGACGACCCTGCGCCTGCCGTGCGTGTTCGGAGACTCGCTCACCGCGTTGCGCGACGCCCTCGCGGCCCGGCGCTACGACCTGGTCGTGTGCGTCGGCCAGGCGGGTGGACGGGCCGGTGTCACGCCGGAGCGCGTCGCGGTGAACCTGGACGACGCACGGATCCCGGACAACGCGGGCGCGCGGCCCATCGACGAGCCGGTGGTGCCCGGCGGGCCGGCGGCCTACTTCACCGGCCTCCCGGTGAAGGCGTGCGTCGCCGCGCTCCAGGCTGAGGGCATCCCGGCGTCGGTGTCGCACTCGGCGGGCACGTTCGTGTGCAACCACGTGTTCTACGGGCTCATGCACCTGGTCGCGACCGAGCACCCGGACGTGCGCGCGGGGTTCGTGCACGTGCCGTTCTCGCCGGAGCAGGCCGAGGGCCGCGACCACCCCAGCCTGCCCGTCGCCACCACGGCCAGGGCGCTGGAGCTGGTCGTGCGCACGGCCCTGAGCACCACCACCGACCTGCGCACCACCGCCGGCACCCTGCACTGACCCCGGCAACG
>NZ_JBFAAX010001084.1:0-1781 GCF_040639995.1 Actinosynnema sp. NPDC023658
GCCCACTGCGGCCGACAGGGCGTCCACCTCGACGGCCAGCTGCTCCAGCACGTGCAGCGCGCTGCGGTCCACCAGCGCGTGCACGGCGTCCAGCCGCAACCCGTCGACGTGGAAGTCGCGCAGCCAGCCCAGCGCGTTGTCGACGACGTACCGGCGCACCTCGTCGGCGCCCTCGCCGTCGAGGTTCAGGCCGGGGCCCCACTCGTTGCTGCCCGCGAAGTACGGCCCGAACCGGTCGAGGTACGCGCCGGACGGCCCGAGGTGGTTGTAGACCACGTCCAGCAGCACGGCCAGCCCGCGCGCGTGGCAAGCGTCCACGAACCGCTTGAACCCGTCCGGTCCGCCGTAGGGCTCGTGCACCGCGCCCCACAGCACGCCGTCGTAGCCCCAGCCGGCGGTGCCGTCGAACGAGTTGACCGGCATCACCTCGACGTGCGTGACGCCCAGCCCGACCAGGTGGTCCAGCCGCTCCACCGCGCCGTCGAACGTGCCGGCGGGCGTGAACGTGCCGACGTGCAGCTCGTAGATCACCGCGCCGGGCAGCGCACGACCGGTCCAGGACCCGTCGGTCCACTCGAACGTGTCGTGGTCGTAGACGCGTGACGCCTCGTGCACCCCGTTCGGCTGCCACCGCGACCGCGGGTCGGGCAGCGCCTCGTCGGAGTCACCGAGCAGGAAGGCGTAGTCGACACCCTCGACGTCCGCGTGCCACCACCCGCCGTCACCCGCGGTCATCCCGTGGTCGCGGCCGTCGACCCGGACCCGGACGCGGTCGTGCGCCGGGGCCCACACCGAGAAAGTCACCGATCTCCCCTGATCAGCAGTGCCACCGGGTAGCGGTCCAGCAGGTCGGCCAGCCGCGGGGTCGCCGGGCGGGAGGTGAGCACGTCGGTCCACTCCCCCGGCGGCAGCGGCAGCACCGTGTCGCCCCAGCCGCCCGCGTTCGCCAACCCCACCGGGAGCCGCGTCGCGACCGCGACCAGGCCCGTCCGCTCGAACGCGACCGCGTGCGGCGCGGCCGGTCCGGACGCGGGCAGCGGCCGGTAGCCGCGGAACAGCTCGGGCCGTTCCCGCCGCAACCGCAGCGCGCGCTGCACGACGAGCAGCTTGGCCGCGCCGGAGTCGTCGACGTCCGGCAGCCAGCCGTCCTCGATCCGGGCCAGCAGCCGACGCCGGACCTCGTAGTCCACCGGTCGGCGGTTGTCCGGGTCGACCAGCGACAGGTCCCACAGCTCGGTGCCCTGGTAGACGTCCGGCACGCCGGGCGCGGTCAGCTGCACGAGCTTCTGCCCGAGCGCGTTGGACCAGCCCGCCGTCACGATCCGCTCCACGAACGACGCCACCTCGGCGGCCACCGGACCGGTCAGCACCTGCTCCGGCCAGGCCGCCACGGCCGCCTCGAACTCCTCGTCGTGGTCGACCCACGTGGTGCGGACCTTCGACTCCTTGGCCGCCTTGTCCAGGTAGTCGCGCATCCGGTCGGCGGTGATCGGCCACGCCCCGACCAGCGACTGCCACGCCAGCATGTTCAGCGACGGCTCGTCGATGGGGTGCGCGGCGGTCCACCGGCGCACCGCGTCGGCGAACTCCTCGGGCACCTCCGCGAGCACCGCCAGGCGGGCCCGCACGTCCTCCGACCGCTTGGTGTCGTGCGTCGACAACGACGTCATCGCCGCGGGCTCGGACGCCTCGCGCACCGCCGCCCGCGCGTGGAACTCCTCGACCGGCACGCCGAACCGGTCCGGCGCTCCGCCGACCTCGTTGAGCGCCACGAACCGGGT
>NZ_JBFAAX010001085.1:0-1781 GCF_040639995.1 Actinosynnema sp. NPDC023658
GGCCGCCGCGCCGCCCGCCCACCGGCTACCTGGCCAACGTGCACTGGCTGGAGTTCGTCGGCCGCGGCGTCACGCACAACCAGCGCCCCGCGGTCGACGTCTCGGCCTCGGTGACGTCGGGCACCTCGCCCCTGAAGGTCGACTTCACCGCGTCGGCCACCGACCCGGACGGCGACACCCCCGTCGGCTTCACGTGGGTGTTCGGCGACGGCGGCACCGCCACCGGTGCGTCGGTCAGCCACACCTACACCGCCGCGGGCACGTTCAACGCCAAGGTCACCGCGACCGACGCGCGGGGCGCGAGCGGCACGAAGACCGTCGCGATCACCGTCCGCGCACCGGACGTGACCTGCTTCTCGGGTCGCTCGGACGACTTCCTCGGCACCGCGCTCGACCGCGACCGGTGGACGACCGTGGTGCGGGAGAACCAGGAGCTCGCCGTGCGCGACGGCCACCTGGTGCTCCCGTCCGCCGCCTCGGACATCTACGGCACCACCAACACCACGCCGAACATCGTGCTCCAGGACCTGCCGTCCGGGCCGTTCCAGGCCACGGCCAAGGTGCGCTTCCCGGCGCGGCGGGCCTACCAGCAGGCCGGTCTGGTGATCTACGGCGACGACGACAACTACGCCAAGATGGTGCTCGAGGGCCGGTCGGACACCGACGACGCGGCGAACCGGATCTTCCAGTTCATCCGCGAGGAGGCCGGCCAGCCCAACGAGGTCGGTGAGTCCAACACCGCGCCGCTCGGCGCCGCGTTCCCGGACACCGCGTGGGTCCGGTTCACCAGCGACGGCAGCAACCTGACCGCGTCCTACAGCGCGGACGGGCAGACGTTCACGCCGATGCCGCAGACCAAGGCGCTGGCGGGCATGGTGAACCCGAAGGTGGGCCTGCTCTCGCTCGTCGGCGGCGGCGGCGACCGCCCGGTGGTCGACGCCGAGTTCGACTGGTTCACCCTCACGCCCGACGAGACCGCGCCGGTGGACCCGGACGACGACTTCGCCGGCACGGCGCTGGACGGGTGCCGCTGGAACGCGGTCGTCCGACCGGACCCGGCCCACTACGGCGTGGCCGACGGCAGCCTGCGCATCGACACGAGCGACGGCGACATCTACGGCGGCTCGGCCGACGACCCGGCCAACCTCATCCTCCAGCGCGCCCCCGAGGGCGACTGGGTGATCGAGACGGAGGTCGACGCGTCGGCGTTGGACGAGCGCTACCAGCAGGCGGGCCAGATCGCCTACGCGGACGACGCCAACTACGTGAAGCTCGACCACATCGCCACCAACGAGGCGGGCACGCCCGTCCAGCGCGGCGTGGAGCTGCGATCGGAGAGCGGCGACGTGGTGGGTCAGCCGCAGCCGGGCGTCGGCGGTCTCACCGGCGGCGTGTGGCACCTGCGGCTGGCCAAGTCCGGCTCCACCTACACCGGCTCCTACAGCGCGGACGGGCACGCCTGGACGTCGCTGGAACCGGTGGTCAACGACAGCCTGGCCGGGGCGCGGATCGGCCTGTTCGCCCTCGGCGGCGGGCAGACCGCGTCGAAGCCCGCCGAGTTCAACCACTTCCGGGTGACCACCGACCGGACGGCACCCGTGCTGTCCGTGGTGAGCGACCCCGCGACGCCCGGTGCGGGCGGCTGGTGGACGGCTCCGGTGACCGTGACGGCCTCCGCGACCGACGACCAGCCCGAGCCGGCGCGCGTCGAGTACCGGGTCGGCACCAACGAGTGGACGGCGTACACGACACCCCTGTCGGTCACCGAGGACGGCGAGCGG
>NZ_JBFAAX010001086.1:0-1780 GCF_040639995.1 Actinosynnema sp. NPDC023658
GTCCGCCGCGCCACGGCCTCGTGGTGCCGGGCGTCGCACGCGTCCCGCGCGGCCGACGCGTCGACCGACCGGGGCCGGCCGCCGGAGGACACCAGGTCGCGCACGTCGAGGTCGTCCTCTGGGACGTCCTCGTCGAGGAAGGTCGCGAACGTGAGGAAGAAGCCGGCCACCTCGTCCGGGTCGAACCGCATCGCCACGCACGCCCACCGGTGGTCGTCGACGTCGAACCGGTACTCGGCCGAGTCGAATACCTCCGCCGCCACCGACCGCCCGTCCGGCAGCGGCCACCCCGCCGCCACCCACGCGTCGTCGAGGTCCGCGCGTGCCCACGACGAACCCGCCAACGCCACGACCGCTTCGACCGTCCGGTCGTCCGGTCGTCCAGGGGGAGCCACACCAAAGCCATGCCGGCGAACCCAGGGGTGCGACCCGCGGCGCCGAGCCGTCGTTGCCCAGCCGGACACGACGACTGCGCACCCGCACAGTGCCTTGTACGCAAAGTGATTGTGCTGTAACGATGAGTGCATGACATCGGTGTACGCCCTCGACCCCGCCGGCCACGACATCCACGGTGAAGCGGCGGCGCTGCGCGCGTTGGGACCGGTCACCCGGGTGGCGCTCCCCGGCGGGGTGACGGCGTGGTCGGTCAGCGACATCGAACTGCTGCGCCGGCTGCTCGCTGACCCGAACGTGTCCAAGGACGCGCGCCGGCACTGGCCCGCCTACATCAACGGTGAGATCCCGGAGGACTGGCCGCTGCACCTGTGGGTGTCGGTGCGCAGCATGTTCACCGCCTACGGCGCCGAGCACCGCAGGCTCCGCTCGTTGATCTCCAAGGCGTTCACCGCCCGTCGGGCCGAGGCGCTGCGCCCGCAGGTGGAGGCGATCACCGCCGACCTGGTCGACCGGCTCGCCGCCGGACCGGACGTGGCGGACCTGCGCGCCGAGTTCGCCTACCCGTTGCCGATCGAGGTCATCTGCGGGCTGCTGGGCATCCCCGACGACGCCCGCCCCGGCCTGCGCAAGACCGTGGACGGCCTGTTCGACACCACGCTGACGCCCGAGGAGTCGGTGGCCAACCAGCGGGAGCTCTACGGGATCCTGGACGCCTTCGTCGCCGCGCGGCGGACCGATCCCCGCGACGACCTGACCACCGGTCTGATCGCCGCCCGCGACGAGGACGGCAGCGAGCTCACCGAGGCCGAGCTGGTCGACACGCTCATCCTGATGATCGCCGCCGGCCACGAGACCACGGTCAACCTCATCGACCACGCCATCACCGCGCTGCTCACCCACCCCGACCAGCTTCGCCTGGTCACCTCCGGTCGACGGCGCTGGAGCGACGTGATCGAGGAGACGCTGAGGTGGCAGGCCCCGGTGGCGCACCTGCCGCTGCGCTACGCCGTCGAGGACGTCACGGTCGGCGGCGTGACCATCCGCCGGGGCGAGGCCATCCTCGCGGCCTACGCCTCGGCCGGGCGCGACCCGGCCCACCACGGCAGCACCGCCGACCGGTACGACATCACCCGCCCCGACAAGACGCACCTGGCGTTCGGCTACGGCTCCCACTACTGCCTGGGCGCACCGCTGGCCCGCATCGAGGCCGAGGTCGCGCTGCCGGCGCTGTTCGGCCGCTTCCCCGCCCTGGAACTGGACGTGCCCGTCGAGGAGTTGCAACCGCTGAACTCGTTCATCTCCAACGGCCACCGCGCCCTGCCGGTCGCGCTCAGGCCCGCCTAGCGAGCGCGTCGTAGGCGGCCAGCACGATGCCGAGGCCGCG
>NZ_JBFAAX010001087.1:0-1779 GCF_040639995.1 Actinosynnema sp. NPDC023658
GACCGATGCGGGTCTGGGTGCCGACCACCACCGGATGACGCACCACCAACCCATCCCTCCTCCCCACGAGGTGCACGGTGCCAAAGCCGACACTGCGAACCGCGCTGGCGGTCTCCGCCCTCGCCGCCACCACCCTGGTGGCACTACCCCTGCAACCCGCCTCCGCGGCGGGCAGCACCCTGGTCGTCGACGCGGGCGTGCCGTTCCGACCGGTCACCCGCGTCGCCTCCGGCGGCCTCTACGCGCTGGCCGAGAACAACCGGCCCGCGGACTCCCTGCTGCTGCCCATCAAGCTCAACACGCTCACGCAGCCGCCGCCCCGGGTCGGCCAGGCGCCCAACGGCCAGCCGCCCGGCGGTGACGCGCTGAAGGTCGCGCCGCAGGCCGACCGGGTGGGCGCCGCCGAGGTCATCCGGATGCCCGACATCTACCGGGAGTTCCCCTACAAGTGGGTCAGCTGGAACGACTGGCTCGCCAAGGTCGACCAGATGGTCGGCGACCGGCTGGCCGCCACCTCGGTCAGCAACATCGCCGCCTGGGAGATCTGGAACGAACCGGACTGGACCTGGAACACCTCCGCCGCGGGCGACTGGAACGCCGGGTGGACCCGGACCGTGCAGCGGATCCGCACCCGCGACACCGTGACGCCCGTCGCCGGTCCCGGTGACTCGTACTGGAACCCGACCCGGATGAGGGCGTTCCTCAGCAACGCGAAGAACACCAACACCCTGCCCGACCTCGTCGTCTGGCACGAGCTGTCCGGCAGCGCGAACATCGCCGCGCACGTCGCGGAGTACCGCTCCATCGAGTCGTCGCTGGGCATCAGCGCGCGGCGCATCTTCATCAACGAGTACGCCACGACCGCCGAGATCGACGTGCCGGGCCGCGTCACCAGCTACATCTCCAAGCTGGAGCGCGCCGGTGTCTGGGCCGCCGACCGGGCCTTCTGGTACGAGTACGGCACCGTCAACGGCCTGACCACCAACAACCAGCCCACCGCGTCCTGGTGGCTGTACCGGTGGTACGGCGACATGGCCGGGAACATGGTGCGCACCAGCCCGCGCGCCCAGACCGGCCTGGACGGCTTCGCGGCCTACGACAGCACCCGCCGTCGCGTCGACGTCGTCTTCGGTGACGAGTCCGGCACCAACAACGTGCGCGTCACGGGCCTGGGCGGCCTGGGCGGCTCGGTCCGCGTGCGGCTGGAGTCGACGCCGGGCTCCGGGCGCTTCACCGCCGTGACCGGCACGACGTCGCTGGCCGACACCACCTACACCGTCACCAACGGCGAGATCACCGTGCCGGTGTCGAACATGTCCGCCACCGCCTCGTACCACCTGGTGGTCGAGCCGACCAGCGGCGTGCCCGCGTACCAGCAGCGGTACGAGGCCGAGAACGCCTCGGTGTTCCGCGCCGAGCGGCTGTCCGCCGGCAGCGCGTCCAACGGCGGCTACGTCGGCCGCATCGACAACACCGGCGACCCGCGCAACGCCAGCTACGTCGACTTCGTCGTCAACGTCCCGACCGCGCGCAGCTACACCATGTCCATCGGCTACGCCAACGGCACCGGGGCCACCGCGACCCAGGGCCTGGCCTACAACGGCGGCGGCTGGTCCACGGTGAGCTACCCGCCCACCGCCGGGTGGGGCCAGTTCGGCTCCACCATCACCACCACCGTCAACCTCAGGGCCGGGTACAACGTGATCCGCCTGGCCAAGGGCGCCCCGTCGTTCGCCGGCGGCACCGGTTACGCGGAGCTGGACTACATCCAGCTCGTCT
>NZ_JBFAAX010001088.1:0-1776 GCF_040639995.1 Actinosynnema sp. NPDC023658
CCCGCGACCGAGACGCTGATGCTGACCGGCACGGACGCGGACAACACGGTGCCCTGGGACTTCCAGGTCGCCGAGGGGCACAACAGCGGTGTGTGGCGCACCATCCCGACCCCGTCGAACTGGGAGTGCCACGGTTTCGGCACCTACCAGTGGGGCTGGAACCTCCGGCCCGACGAGAAGGGCCTGTACCGGCGTCGCTTCACCCCGCCCCCGTCGTGGGCGGGCAGGCGGACGTTCATCGTCTTCGAGGGGTCGATGACCGACACCGAGGTCCGCGTCAACGGCACGCTCGCCGGTCCGGTCCACCGGGGCGGGTTCTACCGGTTCCGCTACGACGTCACCTCCCTGGTGCGCCCGGGGGTGGAGAACCTGCTGGAGGTGACGGTCAGCCGCGACTCGTCGGACGACTCGGTCAACGACGCCGAGCGGCGCGGCGACTACTGGAACTTCAGCGGCATCTACCGGCCGGTCTCGCTGCAGTCCTTCCCGACGAGCCGGATCGACCGGGTCGCGATCGACGCGAAGGCCGGCGGCGCGTTCCGGATGGACGTGCACCTGGCGGGCGTGACCGCGCCCGGCCGGGTCGTCGCCCAGCTGCGCAGGGTGGACGGCAGCGCGGTCGGCGGCCCGTTCTCGGTGGGCGGTCAACGCCGGTGCGACGCCGCCGACGGTGACCACGTCGGTCCCCTCACC
Organism: Actinosynnema sp. NPDC023658; assembly: GCF_040639995.1. Lineage (NCBI taxonomy): Bacteria > Bacillati > Actinomycetota > Actinomycetes > Pseudonocardiales > Pseudonocardiaceae > Actinosynnema > Actinosynnema sp. NPDC023658. The sequence continues at coordinate 694 of NZ_JBFAAX010001088.1, forward strand.
GCAGACGTGAACCGCGGAGACGCCGAACCTCCACCTGGTCGACGTGCGGCTGACCGACAGCGGCGGGTCGGCGCTGCACGGCAACACCGAGCGGTTCGGGTTCCGCACCATCGAGGTGCGCCAAGGCGACGGCGTGTACGTCAACGGTGCGAAGGTCATCCTCAAGGGCACCAACCGGCACACGTTCTGGCCCACTCTCGGCCGCGCGTCGAGCCCGCGCATGGCGCGCGCGGACATCCTCCTGATGAAGGAGATGAACAACAACGCGGTGCGGATGTCGCACTACCCGCCGGACACGTACTTCCTCGACCTGTGCGACGAGTTGGGCCTGTACGTCCTCGACGAGCTCGCCGGCTGGCAGAAGCGCTACGACGAGGGCGTGGGTGCCCCGCTGGTCGAGTCGATGGTCACCCGCGACGTCAACCACCCCTCGATCCTGTTCTGGGACAACGGCAACGAGGGCGGCTGGAACACCGCCCTGGACGACGACTTCGCCCGCTTCGACCCGCAGAAGCGCCCGGTGCTGCACCCGTGGGCGACGTTCAGCGGCATCAACACCGACCACTACGAGACCTACGACAGCACCCGGGACATCCTCAACGGCTCCGCGATCCACATGCCGACCGAGCTCCTGCACGCCCTCTACGACGGCGGCGCGGGCGCGGGCCTGAACGACTACTGGGCGCTGCTGGGCGCCGGACCGCGCCGGGCGGGCGGGTTCATCTGGGCGCTGGTCGACGAGGGGCTCGTCCGCGACGACCGCGGCGGCGCGATCGACACCACCGGCAACTCGGGACCGGACGGCATCGTCGGCCCGTTCCGCGAGAAGGAAGCCGGCTTCCACACCATCCGGTCCATCTGGTCCCCCGTCCAGCCGGCGAACCCCACCTACTACGCCACCACGTTCCCCTCGGGATTCGACGGCACCGTCCGCGTGGTCAACCGCTACGACCACACCGACCTCCGGCGGTGCAGGTTCGCGTGGCAACTGCTCAGGCATGCCTCACCGGGTTCCGGGAGCACCGCGCCGACGGTGCTCGCCCGCGGCACCGCCGCCGGTCCGAACGTCGCGCCGGGGGCCAC
>NZ_JBFAAX010001089.1:0-1772 GCF_040639995.1 Actinosynnema sp. NPDC023658
ACGGTGTCCACCCCCAGCTCCGCGTAGCCGGCCAGCGCCGAGGTGAGGGCATCCGGATCGCCGGGCACGTCCCCGAGGTGCACCGTCGTCTTGCGGATCGTCGCGTAGTCGCGGCCCACGTCCTCGCAGTGCCGGCGCAGCACGTCGAGCTTGTGCGCCACCTCCTCCGGCGTCGAGAGCAGGAAGTTGCAGGCGTCCGCGTACCGGGCGACCAGCCGCAGCGTCTTCCGCTCGCCGTTGCCGCCGATCATGAGCTCCGGGTGCGGCGTGCTCACCGGGGCGGGCACGGACAGCGTCTCGGCCAGCCGGTAGTGCTCGCCCTCGAACGGCCCGTTGTCGGCCGGGTCCCACATCTGCAGGCAGATCCGGACCGCCTCCTCCAACCGCGCGAACCGCTCGGCCACCGCCGGGAACGGCACGCCCAGGCCCGCGTGCTCGCGCTCGTACCAGGCCGCGCCGATGCCCAACGTCGCCCGACCGCCCGACAGCACGTCCAACGTGGTCGCGATCTTCGCCAGCAGCCCCGGGTGGCGGTAGGTGACGCCCGTGACGAGCGTGCCCAGTCGCACGCTGCTGGTGTGCGCGGCCAGGAAGCCGAGCGTCGTGTAGCACTCCAGCATCGCGTCCTCGGCGCGGTCGTTGCCCTCCATCTGGAAGTAGTGGTCCATCACCGACATCCAGCCCAACCCGGCTGCCTCGGCCGCCTCGCAGGCGTCGGCCAACGCCCGTCCGATCCTCGCCGGACCCTGGTTGAACCGGTGGATGTGCACACCCAGTCGCACGTCGTGCTCCGTTCCGCAGCCGTTCCCGCACCAACGGCCGCGACCGTAGTGGCTGGAGCGCACTCCAGGTCAACGGTCGCAACGGGCCCACTTCTCGCGGAGCACCAACCCGCGCTCACCGACAGCGTCGTGGCGTGCACGCGACGGCGCGGCCGTGCCGGGTCACCGCTGTGGCCACATCGAGTAGATGACGTCCTTCCCGTCCGTGCACACGACCTGCGGCATGGCCGGTTCGGGGACCTGGTTGCACGTCATCGGACCGACTTCCAGCGGCGGGAGCCCGGGGGTCGGGTCGTGACGCTGGGCGTAGTAGTCGACCAGCACCGAGGCCGCCTGGTCGCACCTCATCCGGCCGGCCGGGGTCTCCACGACGACGGCGAGCATCGGCTTGCCCAGCGCGCCGGGGAAGGGGTCCTCGCAGTACTGGGCCGGGGCGGACTCGTCGATCGTCGGCAACGGCACCGGAGTGGACTTCGACGCCTCGGTCGTCGTGGTGGGCGGGATCCGGGTGGTGGTCCTGGTCGTGGTGGTGGCCGCGGTCGTGGTGGAGGTGGGATCGGCGGCGGCACCGGACCCGGTGACGGAGGTCGAGCAACCCGCGACTGCGGCGAGGAGGACGAGCACCGCGGCCGCGTGTCCGTGCGATCGCGTTCCGCTGCCCGGTGTGCCGGTCGGTCGTGCCGGGTGAGGCGAGGTCTTCACGGCGACTGGGACGTGCCGGGGAGGTCCGCGGTTTCAACCGGTGCGGGAGAAACACGCGAAAGCGGGTTCGCGTCCCGGGCCGACCGGCTCAGCGCGTCAGCCGGTCGGCTGGGTGCGGCGGGAGCGGGTGAGGGCCGACCAGCCGAGGACCGTGCCGACCAGCCCGAGCACCAGGGCCGCACCGCCGCCGACCACCCCGTTGCCGGTCCCCGGACCGCCTTCCGCGACCGCCAGGTTCACCACCCCGTTGACCGCGCCGATCAGCCCGGCGACCAAGGCCACCACGGC
>NZ_JBFAAX010001090.1:0-684 GCF_040639995.1 Actinosynnema sp. NPDC023658
CCGGGCACGGCACGCTCGTCCGCGCGCTCGGCGGCACCGAGGTCACCGTCGAGAACCAGCAGCCGTCGGTCGGCGCGTCCGCCCTCCAGGCGGGCAACGTCGAGGCGCTGGCCCAGTTCGTCGCCTGGCCGGGGCAGCTGGTGTTCGCCGGGCAGGCCGAGCTGCTCTACGACGGCGCGGAGCTGGACCTCCCGACCTTGCACGGCGTGGTGGTGCGCGACCGGTTCGCCCGCGAGCGGCCGGACGTCCTCGCGGAGTTCCTGCGGGCCCAGGCCGACGCGACCCGGTACCTGCACGAGGAGCCGCTCGCCGCCGCGCACGTCGTGGCGAAGGCCACCGGTCTGCCCGTCGAGGTCGTGTACCTCTACAACGGACCGAACGGCATCGCGACGTTCGACCTGAGCCTCAAGCCGGTGCTGCGCGAGGCGTTGAAGCAGGACGTGCCGTTCCTCAAGTCCATCGGCAACATCGAGGAGCTGGACGTCGACCGGTTCATCGACGACGGCCCGCTCAGGGCCGCCGTGGGCGAGGGGACGGCGGACACCGTCAACCCGGCGCGGATCAGCGGCCGGGACACCGCGTGCGGGGTGGACGTCACCGACCCGGCGACGGCGAGCGAGGTGTGGTTCGAGGGCGAGGAGGCGCCTCGTCCCGCCGCCGACCCGACGTGCCTGATCAAGTTGG
>NZ_JBFAAX010001090.1:694-1772 GCF_040639995.1 Actinosynnema sp. NPDC023658
AACCAGGTGGGGAAGAAGGTCCGCGTGGCGTACGTGCCCGACGCCGTGACCGGGACCAGGTGGTTCGCGGACCACGCGTTCTGGGTGCGCGACGACGACGGCGCCCTCCGTCCGCACACGACCCGCGCGGGGGCGCGTGGCGACGTGCTGGACTTCACCCAGGCCCTCGCCGCGGCGGGCGCACCGTGACCGCGCGGTGGGTGGTGCGGATCGCGTCGTTGGCGTGCGGTCTGTTGCTGTGGCAGGTCTTGACGGCCACGGAGGCGGTGGCGTGGCTGCGGTTCGACCGGCTGCCGACCGTGCTGGAGGTGGCGCGCAGGCTGGTGGAGGAAGCCGCCGCCGCCCAGTACTACACGGACCTCGGGGCCAGCCTGGCCCGCATCGCGGCGGGCTTCCTGCTGGCCGCCGCGCTCGGCGTCCCGCTCGGCATCGCGGTGGCCCGGTCGCGGGTCGTCGGTGACGTGCTCCAGCCGTTGCTGGAGGTGGTGCGGCCGATCCCGGCGATCGCGCTGGTGCCGATCGCGATCCTGCTGTTCCCCAGCGACGAGCAGGGCATCGTGTTCATCACCTGCACGGCCGCGTTCTTCCCGGTCCTGGTCAGCACCCGGCACGCGGTGCGCGCGCTGCCGACGATGTGGGAGGACGCGGTGCGTACGATGGGCGGCGGCCGGTGGCACGTGCTGCTCAAGGTGGTGCTGCCGGGCACGTTGCCGGGCGTGTTCGGCGGCCTGTCGGTGGGCATGGGCGTGGCGTGGATCTGCGTGATCTCCGCCGAGATGATCTCCGGCCGGTACGGCGTCGGCTACCGCACCTGGCAGGCCTACACGATCGTGGACTACCCCGGCGTCATCGTCGGCATGGTCACCATCGGCCTGCTCGGCTGGCTGACCTCCTCCGCCGTCGAGCTGACCGGCCGCCGCGTCACCCGGTGGCTGCCGAGGGAGGCGCGGGCATGAGCGTGCGGGTGGAAGGGCTGGCCGTGCGCTACGGCGCGGCCACCGTGCTCCGGTCGTTCGACCTGGACGTGCGGACGGGGGAGATCCTGGTGGTCGCGGGGCCGTCCGGCTGCGGCAAGTCG
>NZ_JBFAAX010001091.1:0-1768 GCF_040639995.1 Actinosynnema sp. NPDC023658
GGCCGCGCGGGACCGCGAGCTGGTCGACACCCTGACCTGCGTCTGGTTGCGCGCGGTCTACGGCATCACGGCCTAGCTACCGGAACCAGGTGCCGTCCGAGGCGCGGCGGTGGCCCAGCGCGCGGTACGCGGCGTCCACAAGGGACTGACCGCGCTCGTTCACGCCCACGCCCGGACCCATCCGGGTCATCGCGTACCCGAACGACATCCGCGCCGCCGGTGCGGCGAACCCCAGCGAACCGCCCATCCCCGAGTGCCCGAACGCGTCCTCCGACATCAGCACGCCGCGCTCGGCCGCGGGCAGGTGGCGGTTGCCCGCCGACTTGAGGAACCCGAGCGAGAACCTGGTGGGCGCGAGCAGCATCGCGTCGAACCCGGCCGACGCCACCGCCGACATGACCGCGACCTGCTCCTCGTCCACCAGCCGCACCCCGTTGTACTCGCCGCCCAGCGCCAGCGGGCGGTACAGCTGCGCCAGGCCGCGCGCGTTGCTCATCCCGCCGACCGCGCCGTACTGCGCCGCGTGGGCCTCGCGGGTGTTCGAGGCCGCGACGTACCCGCCGGTGTTGCCGACCAGCAGCGCCTGCATCGACCCCGGCTCGGTCATCGCCGTCACGTACATGCGGGGCACGTCCTCGCCGCGGTCGGCCGGGACGGTCGGCGCCACCAGCGGCTCCAGGTCCTCGGGCAGGGTCAGCCAGAAGTCCAGCCCCAGCGGACCGGACACCTCCTTCTCGAAGAACTCGGCCAACGACGTCCCGGCGACCCGCCGCACGACCTCACCGACCAGGTGCCCGAACGTCAGCGCGTGGTAGCCGTGCCGGGTGCCGGGCTCCCAGAACGGCTCCTGCCGCGCCAGCAGGCCGGTCATCAGCTCCCAGTCGAACATCCCGCCCGGCGGCACCGGCTCGCGCACCGCGGTCAAGCCGGCCTGGTGCGCCAGCAGGTGCCGCACCAGCGTGCCCTCCTTGCCGCCGTGCCCGAACTCCGGCCAGTACCGCACCACCGGCGCGTCCAGGTCCAGCTCGCCGCGCGACGCGAGCACGTGCGCGCACAACGCGGTCGCGCCCTTGGTGCACGACCACACGTGCGTGATCGTGTCCTCCGTCCACGGCCGCCCGCCCGCGTCGCCGCCCCACAGGTCGACCACGGTCTCGCCGTCGACCGTCACGTGCACGCCCGCGCCCAGCTCACCGCGCTCGGCGAAGTTGCGTTCGAACTCGGCGCGGACTTCGGCGAACTCGTCGGCGCAGGTGCCCTCGACCGTCATCGGCCCTCCAGGTGCGGCAGTCGTGTGCCCGCCACGCAACCACCGTGAGCCACGACACGTGAGTAGGGATTCCTCAGTCGGTAGGGTTGTGGCCGTCCCGACGACGGGAGGTCGCGCTTGCCGCCCTTCACCGACCGGGTGTCCTCCGGTGGGCCCCTCCCGGGTGGATCGGCCTCCGGTGGGTCCTTTTTCGGCCGGGAAGCCGAGCTGGCCGCCGTGTCCGACGCGGTCGACCGCGTGCCCGCCGCCGGGCTGGTGGCCGTCGCGGTGTCCGGTGAGCCGGGCATCGGCAAGTCCAGCCTGCTGGCCGAGGCGTGCCGCCGGCTGCGCGAGCGCGGCTGCGCGGTGGCCGCCGCGGAGTCCGACGACGTGAGCAGGCGCATCCCGTACGCGGCCGTGGCGACGGCGTTGCGGCCCGGTCGTGTCCACCGCGTCGCGGTGGGCCGCCCAGTCCTCGCGCGCCGGCGGAGGGGTGGTGATGCGCCGCTCGCCCTGCTC
>NZ_JBFAAX010001092.1:0-1768 GCF_040639995.1 Actinosynnema sp. NPDC023658
GTGTCGAGCTGGTCGTCGGAGCGCAGTTGGCTCATGATCGGCAACGAGATGGACCCGATCACGTCGGGCAGCTCCCCGGACGCGGCGGCGGAGGTGAGCACGGTCGTGAGCTGGTTCTCGGCCACCGCGACGACCTTGGTCTCGATGCCGGTGGACTCGGTGAAGCGGGCCAGCAGGCGTTCCTGGGCGCGCACCCGGTCGGCGGTGTCCTCGATGGTCCAGAAGACCAGCGGACCGTCCGCCTTGCCCTCGGGCTCGCCGCTGCCGCAGGCCGCCAGCACCAGGGCGACGGGCACCGCGACGGCGAGCAGGCGCCGTCCTCGTCCGGTCCACCTGCCTCCCGTCCCGGGGCCCCCGCCCGCTGGCGGGGGCGGGGACCGGGAGTTCGGACGCCCCACTCAACACCCCGGTTCGTCCCGTGACAACCGCCAACCCGGAGGTGACTTCGGGGCACCACCGGGCTCCTGGCAGGCCGTTCGGCGGTCGACGTGCGCGGGATCGGGATACCGCATTGTCGTTTTGACTGATGACGGGATTAATGTCGGCATGCCGCCGTGGAAGATCGCCGGTCAGGAGCAGCTGCTGCCGGGCGCCTCGATCGAGCAGAGGTGGGAGCTCGCGCGCTCGGCGGGGCTCGACGGCATCGAGCTGCGCGCGCGGAGCGGTGAGGCGTTGGAAGCGCGGTTCGACGTGCTCCACCGCGCGGTCGGCCGGGGTGTCGTCCTGCCCTCGGTGTGCCTGGACGTGCTCCCCCTCGCCGGTGACGCCGAACGCGGCGCGGAGGCCCTGGGGCAGATGTCCTCGCGGCTGGGTCCGATCGCCGCCCTGGGCGTGGGGGTCGTGGTGGTGCCGGTGTCGGGCACCCGCCGGGTGCCGGTGCCGCGATCGTCCACAGAGGACCCGGGCACCCTGCTGGACGGTCTGCGCCTGCTCTCCGAGCGAGCCGCGCGGGAAGGCGTGTCGGTCTGCCTGCAACCGGTCAACCGCTACGAGGGCGACCAGGTCAACACGCTCGCCCAGGCGGCGGAGCTGTGCCGCGCGGTCGGGGTGCCGTCGGCGCGGGTGGCCGCGTCGACCTTCCACATGAACATCGAGGAGGCGGATCCGGCGGTCGCGCTGCTGGCGGCCGGACCGTGGTTGGGCCACGTGGCGCTGGCCGACTCCAACGGCCTCGAACCCGGCGCGGGCCACGTCGACTTCGCCGCGGTGTTCGCGGCGCTGGACGCGGGCGGCTACCGGGGGTGGACGAGCCTCGCGTGCCGGCTGTCCGGTCCCGACGTCCTGCCCGCGGCGGTGGGCGTGCTGCGCCAGGCCGGCGGGTGAGGTGGTGAGCCTGGGGACGCCGTCCCGCGCGCCGGACACGGCGGATCTCCGGCGCCAGGCCGCCGCGACGCTGCTGCGCAACTGGCGCGGGTCGGCCACCGTGCCGACGACCGCGCTGTACCCGCACCAGTGGAGCTGGGACTCGGCGTTCATCGCGATCGGCCTGGCCCACCTCAGCCCGCGCCGGGCGTTCACCGAGCTGACCTCGGTGCACGGCGCGCAGTGGCGCGACGGGCGGGTGCCGCAGATCGTGTTCAACCCCGCCGTCCCGGAGGACGCCTACTTCCCCGGTCCGGCGTTCTGGCGACCGCTGCCCCGGCACGGGCCGCCGCCGGGCGTGTCGACCACCGGGCTCGTCCAGCCGCCCGTGCACGCGGCGGCCGTGCTCGCCATCGCGGAACGCCACCCCGGCGACGCCACCGACGCCGCGGTCCGCCGGCTGTAC